>NZ_JAUBVF010000136.1:0-2847 GCF_036705685.1 Microcoleus sp. AT3-A2 | reverse complement strand
CTTGAATGGCTTAATTGGAAATCAGAGACAAGCTGCATGAGTATAATTACTCACTACAAAAGTGACATACTCCCTCCCTGACTAACCTTAACTCTCTCTATCTCGACAAGAATCAAATCAGCGATATCAAACCGCTAGCATCCCTGACTAACCTGAAAAAACTCCATCTCAACGGAAATCCGATCGCTCCTGAAATTTGCCCTCTCAAACCAGAGTCTATCTGTCAATGGGAATGATAAATTTAACTTCAGTCAGGGGGAGATTGTCGGGAAGGTCGATCGTAATTTGCATGATCGATAGTACCTTTTAATTTCAATTGTCTCTGAAGTGCGATCGTTACAGATTCATTAAACTTTGATTCATGCGCTGTATTCTTCAAGATTAAAACGAGTATATCTGTCAGCACTTTAACATAGCTGGGTGCTTAGGGTACACCTTAACCCAATAAAATTGAACTCTTGTGGAACAGGCATCTTGCCTGTTCATGAATCTCATGCAATATCTCAGATTTAAGCGACCTTGCGCGGTGCATCAACCATCGGCGCAGTACCAAACAAATGTCTGAGATAACTACGACTGAGCTCCCGGTTCCAGCGCCGCAAACGCACCATCACTCGTGTGAATGTAAAAGTCAATTCCAACACCAAAGAAAGCTGTTTGAGACTAAGTGAAGTATTAAACACATCGTTACCGTGCGTGCGTTCAATCTGATGGTGTTTCAGCAAAGCAATCAAGTTTTTGGTAGAGCCTTTTAGTTGATTGAAGTAACTCTGGGAGAATGCCCAGCGACTGAAACCCCAAAACTTAGCCAAATGATTGAGTTCATCCTGTAAAGGCTGGGAAATTGCCTGTTGCAACGCTCCAGTTGAGTGTACCATCAACCATAAATAAACAGAAGTAGCTCCCCACTCGGTACTCAGGCGACTAATCACGTGTTTATAGGTATCTTGCCAAGCGTCACCTGTGGATTGACAGCCATTCACAGAGTTGGGTTTTACTTGCAGTTTTTCCCCTGTAAGTTGCTGGTAAATTTTCCTAAATGTCGGGCAATGTTGGCGTTCTTCTTTTTCCCAGACACCTATCTCTAGAATGTTGCCATTGTCATCAGAAATTCCTCCCATAAACCGCGCCATTTGCGGGTAAATATGCTGTAAGTAGCACCAGCTTTCTCTACCGTAGCTGCGGATGGGAGCTTCAATTTCTGCCGCACTTGCCAATATTTGCAAAAAGATTTCTGGCTTGACACCAATAATTTGGTCGCGATTGATTCTTTGCCAATCTATGGGTTCCCAAGGGCGGGGATGCGGGGTGGAAAATTGCTGGGGTAGATCGGAAAGTCGATCGCTCAAAACTTCCAATGACATATAATGGTCGATGAGCGAGTTAATCCTGGCCCGACTTTGCAAATAGCGAGGGCTTTGATACTGATTACCAGCCAAATCAATTGTATACACCTTACCAGTAGCTTTCATTGTTTCTGCCTGTTCGTGACTTTTACAGCTATTGTGCAAAAGGCATTTGGGAAGTTGCAATGAGTAACGTGCAGGCTGCTCAATTACTAGCAGTTGCCTCGACTGAGCCGAACTCAGGTGAAACGGCCTGAAGTAGGGTGAACTAAGCAACACATGATACGGCTAAGATATGCGGCAGAGTAGGCTTCCTCTAATAAATTGTCTATACTTCAGTCTTGACTAATTCCATAAGTAGAAAGTTGGTGGTGCTGGCATTGCAAAAATTTTTGATTTTTAGAACCACGTAGCACGTCTAAGCGGTTGCACATTTAAACTGTCATACAAGCATTACCCTTGTTTTTGATTGGGCGA
Organism: Microcoleus sp. AT3-A2; assembly: GCF_036705685.1. Lineage (NCBI taxonomy): Bacteria > Bacillati > Cyanobacteriota > Cyanophyceae > Oscillatoriales > Microcoleaceae > Microcoleus > Microcoleus sp. AT3-A2. The sequence goes on along the minus strand of NZ_JAUBVF010000136.1, from coordinate 1,024 downwards.
CCCCATTTAATTATTAATTTTCCTTGATTTAAGAGGTGATGCCATAAATATTCTAGCTCTGAAATTAATATAAAAAATCGATTTACAGTAATATATATTTATCGAGTGCCCTACTAATTTAATTAAGTTATAGTCGGGTTGTTTTCGGGAAAATTCTAAATGAAGATTAGGCATTTATGTCTCAATTCTTTTTAGGCACTATTCTTTAGATATCTCCCAAATATTCCCCTTATGTGGGAAAAGAACATAACAGACATTTTTTTAAACATAAACATGAGCGAGATACTGAATTATATTGAAGAGAATCATCAAGAAACACAGCGATTACTTGGTCTACCCTATGAACAGTTACAACAATTACTCCCAAATGCCGAACGATTTTAACTTTAGCATACTTTGGACTCTCGTTAAAATGGGCTTACCCTAAATGAAAAACCCGGGTTCGATTTCTTAGGATTAAACATCAGACAATTCCCTGTTGGGCAAAACACATCAGGCAAAGTTAATGGCAAAATCCTGGAACTTCACACTATTATCACCCCCAGCAATGAAAGTCACAAAAGACACTACAGAAAAGTTGTACAAGTAATAAATAAGTCGCGTGGGTTGGGAGCATCTCATATTTGTAAAAACACTTATTCTGGCTCTTTCCTTCTTCCTCTTTCCTCCTGGCTCCTGACTCCCCACTCCAATTTCTAGCTTGCCTGCTTTCATTGAGATGCTCCAGTTCAAGAATGGGAGTACGCCTCGAAATACCCGTAAAAGTGTCTAAACTACTCAAGGGACAAAAATGGAAATGTGATCACTGCGATAACTACTTCAAAGATAGAGGTTGATCACGTCATCCCCAAATCGCAAAGTGGAAGGGAATCGTATGATAATTGGCAATGACTCCATCGACATTGCCACGACACAAAAACTGCTAATGATGGCAATCTCGGTAACAATTGGAGTTTAGACTAAGCAGGTCAAAAAGTACGATCGCTGTGAGACTAGCGAACAGTTCTCAAGAACGGCAACGGTT
>NZ_JAUBVF010000047.1:0-50042 GCF_036705685.1 Microcoleus sp. AT3-A2 | reverse complement strand
TCAACGAAAGTGGATTGATATCTCGAAGTAAAAACATATAAAACCTCTTTGAACACAACTTAATATTTTTTATTATATCATATTAGTTGTTTATGGAATTAATTTTGTTTGACTACTTAATAAAACTTTAGGGTGCGCCGAAGCGCACCACAACTCACGCCTGGAGGATGCACAATGCACACCTTACTGCTATAGAGAAAAAGCCAAACTCTTTATTACCTAAGTCATATTTAAAAAGTAAGGAATTATGAGGTGCATTTAATAATTAAATCTCACAGCAGTTACGTACCTACTAAATAAACCGGGTTTTAAAAAGATAATCGAAAGCCTTAAGGAAGTATTTTCGTTCATCAAACCCGGTTTATGTGCCTAAAACGGTTTCACTCAAAACTCACAAATCAAAACTATTAAGACTCCCGTCCACTCGCCCACTTATCCCGCCATTTCACAGTCCCTTCCGAAACTAAAACCCAGCGGCGACAAACCAGATTTTCTCGCAGCGGCGACATTCCTTCCCGTAGCAGCGCATACTTATAAGAAATCAGCTTCCCCGCACTTTCATTAAAAGGAATTTCCCCAAACCAAGTATTAGTATTGATATACTCCAACGGGTAGCCCTTACTAATATCCCAATTCCCCAATTCAGGACAATCTCCAATCACCACAATTCTTTCCCCAGGCTGAGTTCTAACGCTGTTAAGCTGCGCCCGCACAATAGTTGTCGCCTTAACTCGCTCTCCGACGCGGCTAAAAATCATTACTTCCCGCGCACCCAACTCTAAATTGTACAGCATCCCATCTTTAACTTCAAACTTGCGGCGCGATAAAACCTCCGTATGCTCTCCATCAGGCAGCTCAGTATCAACCTCTTCAATTGTAACAGGATTGCCACGATTCATCGCAACAAACACCACAGAATCGCGATAGCGGCGCACGTAACAATAAACATCAGGAGTTAGATATTTTTGCCACTGACTCCCCATCGAAATAGCTGGATTCAGCCGTCGCAATCCCGACAGCAACCGCACCTCTCGGTAAATCGCCGAATCACTATCCCACTTTTCCATCATCGGGCGGTTGTAAGGGTCATTTCCCCCATCTGTATCATCGTGCAGATACTGTTCGGTGCCGTAATAAATGCAGGGAATGCCGCGAGTCGTCATAATTAAACCTATCGCCAACAGCAGCATTTCAGGATCGGGATTCAACGACTGAAACCTCGGCATATCGTGGTTGTCAATAAAAGTAATCAACTCCGTCGCCCCGTAGTAGCGGTGATCCAAATTCAAGACATCTTGGACTAACTTAAATCCTGCCTCGGCACCCTTCCCCAATACGTCTCGAATTGCCACGCACAGACCAAAATCTAAAATAGTCATCCCCGACTCGTTGACAAATTCCACAGAACGATCGTTTCTAGGGTCGCTGTAAATCCATTCGCCAAAAATGAAAACATCAGGTCTGTGTGTTAAAATGTCAGCATTAAATTCCTGCCAAAACCAAATAGGCATATGCTTGACTGTATCAACCCGCAAAGCATCAACACCTCTGTCGAGCCATTGTTTAATTGCTGACTTAATGTAATTCCGGTAGGCAATATTATTTTCGTTGAAAGTTGCTAAACCCGACAGTTCGCAGTTTTGGACTTGCCATTCATCTTCCCAGTTTGTGACTTCGCCGTAGTGGTGATACCAGTCATCTTCATCGTCGTTAAAGTCAGCTATTTTTACGCCGTCGTCGTAGAGTTCCCCTTTTTTACCGCTAAAATCTGGGTTGCTGTGATTGCAGACAATATCGAGCACGAGTTTCATGTTTCGCTGGTGCAACTCGTATACTAATTTGTCAAATACTGTATCTTTACTTTCTTGTGTTTGGTTAATAGAAGGATTGTCGCCTGTGGCAATAAAGCGGGGATTTAGTCGCTTGAAATCTTTAGTCCAGTAGCCGTGAATTGCAGCTTGTTCGACAAATAATGCTTCAACTTGCTCGAACAGTGGAGTCAGCCAAACTGCGGTAACTCCCATATCTTTTAAGTAATCGAGTTTGTCGATAACTCCCTGCAAGTCGCCGCCCCAATATTTGCCCCAATCTTTCCCTTCTGGATCGTAAAGTTCTGGATTGGGGCCTTCGTTATTTGCGGGGTCGCCGTCGTAAAACCGATCGACTACAATGAAATAAATTGTTTCTTGTCGGAATTCAATATCTCTGGTGTAAAGGAACTCTAAATCGATTTCGATTTCTGCCTTAACTTCTTCTACCAGAGACTCAATTTTTTCTTCTGGTTCGCTAACTTCGTATTGAGAGGAAGTTTGATTGGGAGTGACTGATGTCATGAGATGTATTTTTTTATATTGTAAGATTGGTCAGTTATTCGGAGCTAGAGTCGGAGATAGCTTTCCCCTATAACTGACTTTTACAGCATCATACGGAATTTACTGGTTTAATGAAATCTTCCTTTAGACTGAGGGCAGACTCATCCTTGAGCATTAAGTGGATGAGAGTTAATGTTTAGCGTAATTCTCAATCCAAGAGGCAAACCCTCAAAAACCTACGCTACTAGGCTCAGCCTGGTAACGAGAAAAGGTGCACTACTTATGCGATCGTACTTTTTCCCTTCCTTTCTATTCCTTCCGCAAGTTTTGGATATCTTCAACGCTCAAACCAGTAGTTTGACTAATGGTTTGATTGTCAAGGACATTCAGAAGTTGCCTAGCAATTTCTAGAGCCTTTTCTCTCATTCCTAGCGCGACTCCTTCTTCTCTACCTTGTTCTCTACCTTCTGCGATGCCTTGTTCTCTGCCTTGTGCGATGCCTTTTTCAATTCCATTGAGCAAGACACCCTGCTGATCGAGAATAAACATTTCGCGTTCTTCTAAATCTGCCAACTCCTCTGGATTCAAATTAGTTTCACTGGCAATCGCAAAGGCTTGCTGTATTTCCGATACTGTTTCCTTTGTTGACGGCACTATTTCCAAGCTGGGAGCATTTTTCATAAAATAAATCCACTTCTCAGTCAAAGTTTCTAAAGTATCTAATTGTTTATTAAATTTGGGCAATTCTATAAATATCAGTTCAATCTCTGGATCGACATAATCAAATAAACGCTTTTTCTCCTTAAACACAAATTGAGGAATTACTTCTTGGTCATTTTCAAATATTTCAAAATCAGTAATTGTTAAAGCAATTACAGGTTTTAACTTAAAGTAACCTTGACCGCGAATCAGTTGAGTTTAGTAAGTTTTCGCAGCATTGTAAACCACCCGTTTCGCAAAAGATGCTACATTTAAAACTTGCATTTCGATAATTACAGTTGCGCCTCCTGCAAGCCTAGCTTTGACATCCAGGTAAGAGTCTTTGAGATACGGAACTCTCGATGCTAAATACGGGTCGATATTTTCTAGGTCGGCAATGGTGGGGTTCCCATCATAAATCATGGCATTGAGAAAGCTGATTAAAATTGGTTTGCTTTCGTTGGAGCCGAATATTTTTTTGAATGCAAACTCGATTTTGGGGTTAATGAATCTCACGGTCAATCTCTTTTAAAATGACTTACCTATTATTTTTACCCAGTGGGAAAATCGGTTATACCTGTTAGAATTAAGAGCTATATCGCGTGTTCCGCAACTCTCCAGGGTGGGCGACTTGCCAAAACGGGATATCGGATGCTCTATCCTAGCTTGAGCCGGGGAGTCCATCAGCGATTATTAGCGCTTTATATTCTATTCTGTCAAATCGACTTGTCTAATCTCTTGTAGCGTCAGATCCCAACATTGCGCGATTTGCTCATCGCTCAATCCTACTGCTTGCAAGCGTTGGATCGCTTCCATTTTCGCCCACTGCTTTCCCCGCAAAAAATCAGGCTACTCTTCTTGTGACGCGCAGATATTCAGTGAGCCGATTAAACAGCACTTTCCCCATACAAATGTACTAACAGTCCTAAAACTTTTACTCTACAAAGGATGCAACTGTTGATCTGAAAATTTGTACCCATTTATAAGCAATAGCTGACGCAGGCGATCGCGCTCAATTGTTGTAGATTCAATATAATTGCCGATCACAAACAGATATCACTCATCTACATGGGTACACAATTTTTTACTCCACCATTGAAACCTTTGTGCTTAGAGGCTTTTGAGCCTGTGTAAATATATTTGCAGGGGGAAGTTCAGATTTAAGTAAGCCGAGCTAAAAAAAAAGAATATCCAGAACCACGACTTCTTTAAGTGCTGCGGCGATATAAAAGAAGAGCATTTTACGTTTAATTAGAGCGACCTACTTATCCGAAAAAAAAGCGATCGCCGGACATCCGCCCAAACCCTAGCTAACTACAGCCACAGCAGACTCTGGAACCTGAGAATGCTCCACCCGGAACACATTGGCGCTCAGATTAGCAACCACTTGTTTCCCCTGCTGCGTCAGTTCCAAATAGCCGATCGCATCCTTCACATACCGATAAACCACATTCCAATAAAACTTCGGATAACCATCCCGCAACTCCCCCGGATTCTGATAGCCCAAAACCCGATTTTGCCCAATTTCCTCAAACTCGTAAAACAGCGCCGCAATCTTTTGCAAATATCGCGGATCACTCAACTGACCAATTAAATCAGCAGCACGAACTAAACCCGGATAATTTACAGTATCTTGATAATCTGCATCAGTAGGAACTGGGAAACGAGTCAGCTCAATATTATGCTTAACCAGCTCAGCGTCAATCAGTTTGTGACCGCCAAAACGCTCGTCAATAAACATTTTTCCGCGATCGACATGATAAGGCATCAAACTAGCATCCGTCGCCCCCGGAGGCAGCGTTAATTTCAGGGAGCCTATTCCCGTCGCATACATTCCCAAATCTGTTCTATCTTGCCGACAAACACCTTTAACATACCCGATATCGTGACATAGCAAAGCAATGTGGAAGTGCAGCCAATCTTCGCAAGAAACACCCCCTTCGCGGATGTGCTTCCCACCCAGAATTGCTTGTCCCACCAATGTCACTAAAATAGTGTGTTCGACATTATGGTAAAGAGCATCGCTATTAGCAATATTTTCTAAAGCCATACTCGCCACCCAAGCAATAATCTCGCCATAGTCAGATTTAAACCCGCCATAAGTGTGGCGGTAGCCTTCAATCAACCGATTGACAAAAGCCTTAATCAGCAGTTCAGTTGCGTTAAACATATTCACTTCCCTGAGCCCACGTAGATTATTAAATTATTTTTATAGTTGTTGTTTTTGCTGCTACCGTTTGATGTTATTTTTGGGTTAAGCGCCACGATGGATACCCACTCCTATCGAGAGGCATCCATTGATATTATCAACAATTATGGCTTAAATTATGGCTTTCGCAACTACCAGAGCGATAGATCCCATAAATAATTGAGATCAATGGGCGATCGAGGTATGACACCCCTCAATCAGTAGTACAGGGTTAGATCTTCGCCGCATACCTCAGTCGATTTTAGATTTTAGATTTACTCCACAGATACATCTGGGAGCTGGAACTAGGAGCTAAAATTTTGGGTTGCTCACTACTGCTTTGTAAAACTTATCTAAACTTATCTAAAGCCATCTTTAGACACAATTCGGAGTTTACTTCCTACGCTGTTGGGTAGACGGCTAATCCCAAGATAAGTAGGCTATCCCCCTGGCTGCCGAGGGGTCTCAGTTTAAAATGTTGATGCTGGCGTTGAAATCACGATCTAATAGAGATGCCACAAGCAGGACAGTCAAAAGTCCGAATGCTTAGTGGCATATCTTTTTTAGTGCCACAATTAGAAACAGGTTTTAGAACTAGGGAACCCTTGGTCTACCAGGACTAAAGTTGCTCCATACATTTTGCACTTGTAATAAAGTTGGCGCTTGAATTCGTAAAATCCTAAATCGGATATTGCCCCAGCCAGTTTGTGATTTGCCATTATACCTTTTATATTCAAGTCTTCAATCTTGATGAGCTTAAAAGTTTTAGCTAAATAAGTTGTTAACTTGTGAAGGAAATCTGAGCGAATACAAGCTATTTGGGCGTGAATTCTGCTAATTTTATTGTAGGTTTTCCACTGGTTATTGGAACCTTTTACCTGCTTGGACGCTTTTCGCTGTAAAGTGGCAAGCTTGGTTTTCGCTTGGTTCAAAGGTTTTGGTGCGTCAAAGACTTGCTGGTTTGACAGGGTGGCCGCATATTTAATACCTACATTGATTCCCACGGCTGCCTGAGATTGCTCAACTGGTAGACGTTCTGCATCAACACAGAATGATACAAACCAGCGACTTCCTTTTTTTGAGATAGTGAAAGTTTGAGACACGTAACCGCATTCTAGTGGCACGCGCGGCCGAAACGTTCCCAAGGTAGGCATCTTAATTGTGTTGCCAGCACTTAGCAGAACTTTCCCCTTGGATGAATCGACCCTAAAACATTGACCGTTTCGGCGACTGGCGAATTTTGGATGACCTGCTTTCCCCAAACGATATCGACTAAACGCATCTTTCAAGTCAATTAATGCGTTTTGGTAGACTCGGCTAGACAACTGGTTCATCCAAGCAAATTCAGGCTGTTTCTTGACGTGCTTGGTGAGAACTTTTTTGACTTCGTTGAGTACCTTCGAGTCTGTAAGTTTCCCCTCGCTATACATTTGAGTCCGCAAGCTTAACCCAAAATTAAATACTACGCGCCGGAATCCTGCGTGTTTTGCCATCAAAGTCGCTTCGTTGTTATTGAGTTTAAGCGCTCGTTTAACGGCCAACATAAAACTTCCTCAAGGGCGATTAACTATGGTTAATTTTAGCGAACTATTTGGCACTTAAGTTTTGCTATTGTCGGAAACTTGTATCTGTTCTGGCTGACCCCGCCCAAAAACGAGAGCGAGCGAAAGCTTAACCCAATTAATTCCTCATACACAGGATTAAGCTTGGACATAGGCGGTAGGTGGAAAAAATGGTGTCCCAATAACTAGATATCTCTCTCACAATGACACCGTGCGGGTATAAGTTGGCACACCACTGAGTTACTGGTGGCTCTCCCACTGCAATGCTATCGAGCCACTGTCGCACTGGTTGCAGGAGACGATCGCGAAAAGTTAAGTCTTGGGACTGATTTTCCGGGAAAATACTTGTAGTCAAGTTCATGATTTATCTCAGTAATCATTACTAACAAAAACTTAGAAATCACCCGATTTAATCCTCAACGAAACCCACTGTTGCTCCGGTGACGTGAAGAAGCTTTATGCGTGACACTCGTCGCCCCCAAATGTGATGCGAAGAGCTAGCGTTTGTGATTTAAAATTCGCTAAAGTGTGAGACAGATCACGCCCTGTGTTCCCTCCAGAATGTATATTTAGATAGATGGCAAGAAAATAAGACAGAATAACTTGCAGCCCTCCCTCGCAGCTCCCCTCTCCCATCATCTGCGATCTACTACTCTGTATACTTACTAATATAAGGTTTCAGGCAATGATTAAACAAAAACATAAATATGCCGACCTTGCTCAACTCCCCCACACAGATACCGTCTTCCAAAAACTCCCTGTAGAAGTTAAAGAGTGGGCCCAAAGCTTGCCTTGGAACCAACGGCGCTATGTCTTGTCCCTCTGCTACATATTGTGTGCATCTACTCCAGACTTGCAAGCAGAATTTTTAGATGATTATACAGCCGACGGTTTAGTCTCAAAAATGTTTGAAGATGTAGATACTCTACACAGAGTCAAAGAGTATTTAATCAGATTTCGAGTCAAAAAACAATTAAACGAATCAGATTTAAGAAGCTACATCAAACAATTTTATATCCACTCAGCTCAACAATCGCGCCGAGAAACTGATCAATATTTAGAATCTGCACTCCGCTTCGTCTTGAGTACAGAAGAACGTAATAATGTTTTTAACTACATTTTGGGCTTTGAATTTATTAAAATTGTGTTTCAAATGAGCTGGTTGCAACACGAAAGATTAGCGAGACTACAAAAAAATCAGTCGCAGTTTATTGAAACCTATATTAAGCCGATTCAACACGCACACAGAATTAATGGCATAATTCTCCCGAAAGATGAGAGAATCTTTTTTGCCAGACGCACCTATTACGTTCAACTACCTAACATTTCCTATAGAAGGCTTATTGAGTTAGTCATGGCAACTTTTACTACAGAAATGGTGAGTAATTGCGGATTTTCTATCAGTCGCCACTCTCAAGCTCTGCGTTTTGACTGCGATTACATTTATGATCCAGAACCAGAAGAAGAAAGATTTCCTACCGACTTGCAATTTATTCATTGATTTTAGGCAGTAAGGTGTACCCTACATTGCTGTTTTCTCTTTACTTTTAGTGTCGCTTTGGGTACAGGAGAGTTTTTGAAGCAGGGGACTTCTAGTCGGCAAGTTAGAATCGGATTTTGCAGCCGGATTTGATATAAAATAGGATGGCTGTATCAATTAACCTTCCGCTTGCATTTCTTCAATTTCAAACCAGCTAACTATCACTCCTGCTAGCGGAATAGCCAGAAATATGCCTAGAAACCCTGCTGCTCTCGCGCCTACTAACAGGGCAAAAAACACCACTACCGGATTCAGGTTAAGGGAATTTTGCATGAGTCTCGGCTGAATAAAGTTGTCTTGAATTTGCTGCAAAACAATGCAAGCTACCAATACTTTTAAAGCTAGCCACACATTTTGAGACAATACAATAAAACACACTAAGCTAATTCCTAGCGTCGCTCCGATTCCCGGAACTAAATCAAACAATCCGATAAGAAATGCTAAAATTAAAGGAAATCTCACATCTAACAGCAGGAAAATTACAAAGCTTGCTGTTGTCAAAAATAACATTAACAGGATTTGTGCCTGAAAAAATCCTAAAAAGTTTCTCTCTATTGTTACACTTAAACGCCTGTGCAGATGTCTGGGTATAAATTTTAGAACTAACAGCCACAGCCTCTCTCCATCAAGTAACATGAAAGAAGCCACTACCATAATTAATATTAAATTCAATAAATTGGTTAAAAATACTTGTAAAAAAGCAATACTCGAAACAACTCCAGCCAAAGCTTGATTTCGCAGTTGTTCCTCAATAACTCGTAGGTTAACTTGCAGGTTTCTCGCCCGCAGGAATGCTTCGATGCGCTCGGACAGAGGCGCCAGAGCATTCACAAATTCAGTCATGCTGTCAATTAATTGCTGCCCTTGAGATAAAAGAGTGACGCCTACAGTGACGGTGAGACCGCCAAAAACTAAAATGGTGAGCAGGACAACGAAGGCGACAGCTAAACTTCGCGGTAAAAATCTCTGGAGAGTTCGCACCGGATAGTTGAGCAAAAAAGCCACGAGAGCAGCAATCGTGAAAACCGCGACTGCTGTTTCAAAGTAAGCTAAAAGTTGCAGTCCAGCCCAACCTGAAGCAAATAAAAGCAAAAACCGGACTAAGGCTAAATTGCTTAGCATATTCCAAAAATTGGGAGGGGTTTTCTCTGGCTCTTTCACAGGGATTTTTAGGGGTTAATAATAGCTCAAAAATATTGCAGAGTCCTCTTTTAGGATCGCACCCAAGATATATCAGCGGCTATCCCCCTCAAGGCAGAAAACAGATGTCGAAGGAAGAAGGAATAGGCGAGAAGGAATAGGGGAGGAGGAATAGGGAAAAGAGAAGAAGGAAGACAGGAGAAGGAAGAAGCTAGAAGAAAGAAAGGCAGTAGGCAATGCTTTCTCAGTTGTGTCTGAGCCAGGGGAGGGTTCTCTTCACCATAGGTGCGATCGTAACCAATGACGAATGAAATACGCCCGCGATCGAACAAACAGCGTTTTTGAGTCTAAAACCGCCTCGGAAACTCTTTGTGAGGGCAGTATTTGTCGCGGCAGCCCGATCGCAACTCACACACAAACGCTCAAACAAAGCGGGCGCCGAAAAACCCCGTTTCAGTGCCATTCGCGAAAAAATTCAACTCTGCCTCGTGGAAGATAGTATGAACAGGTCAATTTTTGGGATACTAGAAACTAGCACTCAACTTAGCTGAGGAATAAACGTGCTGCTATCAAAAGGCTTTGAAGTAGAAATGTATACCGGCACTCCCGAAGGTGAGGTTGTCGGTCTCTCCGATCGCATAGTTGCCGATCTAGAGGGATTTGTGCGGGAGCCTGATAGCCGCAATGTGGAGTACACGACCGCCCCGCTGTCGAGCTACGATCGCCTGCTGTGCGCCTTAGTCAAGCCGCGAGTCCGGCTGCGCGAGTATCTCAAACAATTGGGCGACTATACCTTGCTGCCGGGAAGTACCTTGTCTCTGGGGGGGAGCGATCGATTTTACAGATCCGATCCCAACAACCCCTACCACACCTACATCGAGCAAACCTACGGCACCAAAGTCGTCACTGCCAGCATTCACATCAACATCGGCATCTCCCAACCAGAAATGCTGATGCGCGCCATCCGCCTTGCCCGCGTCGAAGCACCGCTATACCTTGCCTTGAGCGCATCTTCCCCCTTCCTCGACGGCGAAGTCACGGGCTATCACTCCACTCGGTGGGGTTTGTTTCCCAAAACTCCCGCCATCGTCCCCCTGTTTGAAAGTCACAGACATTACATCCAGTGGACTGAAGAACAGCTAGAACTCGGTACTATGCAAAACGTCCGCCATTTGTGGTCTGCAGTGCGACCAAATGGCGATCGTCGCCCCTACTGTCTCAACCGCCTCGAACTGAGAATTTGCGACCTCGAAGTCAATCCTCTGGCTTTGTTAGCCATCACTGCCTTACTAGAAGCTCGCATTTGGCAGATGATGGAAGACCCCAGCTTAGACCCCTTAGAAGTCAGCACCTTACCGGCGGCCACCCGCAACCAAGACTTAGTTGCTCTCACAGACGCCAACGAAATTGCTGCATCCCGGCAAAGTTTGGATGCCGAACTTACCCACTGGCAAGACGGCAGAACTATTCTGGCACGAGATTGGATTGAGGAAATTTACCGCGAAGTGTGGCCTATAGCCAAAAAACGCGGCTTTAGTTGCTTTCTCTCGCCACTCAAAAAGATTCTCCGGGAAGGCAACACGGCCCAGCAGTGGTTGAAGCTACACGAGGGCGGTTCGGACACCCGCAGTATTATTCTGCAAGGGATTCAGGGGATGGCTCACCAAGAATGGGAGCTAGAAGACAACTTGTGCGCCCAGTTAGTTGCCTGAAGTACCCGCCGTTATAATAACGGGGGCTTTCACTAGCCCCCTGGCTATGCCTACTCAGCCAATACAAATAGCCCGAACCTCCATCTCAAAAGTTGCAGAGCGAGGCCCAAAAACGAATTAGAATATTTAATCAATAGAGCTCGACAAAGGTTATAAATAAAAGCTATAAGGTATATCTACCTGTGGGTAGTTTTATAAGTTTCCCAATAGTTGTATTTTTCGCTTTTAATTAGCTTCATGCCCCAACTTGTCTTGATTCACCCGCAAATCCCCCCGAATACTGGCAATATCGCCCGCACTTGCGCTGCCACAGGCACAGAACTGCATTTAGTGGGCCCGCTGGGGTTTGAAATTAGCGATCGCTACCTGAAACGGGCCGGCTTAGATTACTGGCCCTACGTCAATCTCCAGTGCCACGAAGACTTAGCGGCTTTTCTGGCCTATCGGCAGCAGCGCGGGGGACGAGCGATCGGATTCAGCACTGGCGGGCGATGCAATTACGCGCAATTCCAATTTCAGCCCAGCGACTGGCTGATGTTTGGCTCGGAAACTGTAGGGATTCCCCAATTCGTCTTGGATGCCTGCGAAGCCACAGTTTTTATTCCGATGAGCCAGCCTGGAGTCAGGAGTTTGAACCTCTCCGTCAGCGCCGCTGTGGGTTTATTTGAGGCAAAACGACAGTTGGGCGAGCTGGGATAAACCATTATCAACACATAAATATATAGATATTTAATACCTGCAGCAGGCTGCCAAATCTTCTTTTAAATATAAGAAATTTGTATCAAAGCGGTGAAAATCTAGATAGCCGACATTAATATATTTTATTCATTCAAAAACAGATTGTTATCAGCAACACCAAATGACTGCCAAGAGGATTCAGCAAAAAAAATAAATAATTTTAGCGATTTAGGGCGTCAGCGAACACCAGCTTAGGTCAGAACACTATATCTAGTAAATATACGGTTGTAGCCTGTCCGGAAATTAGCCTAAAGTCGGATAATAGGTAAGAGTTCAGAGCCTTACGGGAATGAAGATTTTATGTATTCGTTCCAGCTATTGCAGTGTAAGGCTTTCGGGGTTAATTGCAGCAGGTTAGACCGAGAATTTAAAAATTTCTGACGGTTTGAGCTTGTCTAAATTAAAAAAGCAAGGTAATCTGGCCTAAGCATGATAGCTGTCAACAATCAGAATATTTTTGCTTGTTGATTTAAATTCAGCGTCATGCGATCCCCTTGAGTGTTTCCAAGGACAGTTAGCGCTTCTCAGTAGGAGGTCGTTTTTTTGAAACGAACATATCCCCAAATTAAGCCTGTTCAGGCTAGTGAAATCGACAGAGACGGTTCTGCGGAACCATCCAAACAGACAACGCTCAGCACAGGCAGAGTTCGCTCTCTCGCCACGATCGGGCTGGCAATATCGGTAGGTGCTTCTGGCATCCTGCTACCGAGAAATGGAGACAGCGCTCGCGCGTCTGAACTCGCACCGACATCGGAATCCACCGCTGAAGTACAGCCAGTATCGGCCAACGGGTCCGTTACGTCCGCACAAGTTGACGGTTCCAGGGCCGAACAGCCCGGATCACCTTCTGAGCCGGTGACGGTTAAGGTGCAGGAGGGGCAAAGCCTTTGGGAGCTTTCTCGGGATTATGAAGTTGAACCGTTGGTACTAGCAACTGCCAACGACATCAAACCCGATACCATACTCCAAGTTGGCCAACAGCTCAGAATTCCGACTGCGACGGAAGCCACACCACAAGAGAACGCCGGCTATAGCACATCGGCTTCGCTAGATAGCGCAGCGACGGTCAATCCCGAACAAGAGTTAAATCTGACTGGCTCCGAGCCATTGGATAATGCAGCCATGACAGCGCTGCCATCAACCGCAGCGACCCCGCTGGTCACGACGGTGCCGGAACAAAGTTTGATCGAGATCCCGAATGCAGACGGGGCGATCGACAGTTTGAAAAAACAGGAAAACCGCACCACAGAATCGGGTCGAACGATGTTCGGGTCGGAGGGGGGAGCAAATTTATCTACATCTGCGGCATTTGTGCCGGAGTCAGCACCGACGCTGACCTCCCCCGGATATGCAACTGGGACAACTATTCCTGACCTTGATGCCACACCTGTAATTCCCAATTCCGGGGGAGGTCAAGCAGCATCGCCCGATCGAGCATTCGAGTCAATTGAACAGTCTTTGGCAACACCCAGTTTGCCCTCGGCTGTGCTAGTCCCCCCTGCAGGAAGTACCGCCGCGCCGGCTGAGGTTCTCTACAGCGTGCGTCCGGGAGATACGGTAGATGCGATCGCCAAAGGTCACGGCGTATCGCCCAAAGATCTGATCTCCGTCAACAAGCTCGGCAACCCCAACTTTCTGAATGTCAATCAACGGCTCAAAATTCCCCCAGTTGGGTTAAAAAATCCAGGGGTGCAGGCGGCAGCCTCTTATTCTGCCTCCAACTCTACATCTGTCTGGGCGGCAAGTTCGGTTCCCGCATCTTTGAACCCCAGCTCGTCTACCTCGGAAATAGCCGGTGCTGGCGTTGCCGCTCCCGCGCCCACAGTGCCTGTTGTCTCTCCCCTGGAGAACCTGGAAGGTCTGAACAATATTTCAGCGCCGATGGTTCCCCAAATTAACAGCATTCCGCTGACTCAAGTTTCCCAAACCATTAGCGATCCACGGAAGCTGGATCTTCAAGGCGAACCAACATTTACAGGTGCAGTTGACACCCGTGCCCTGCCCTCGCCAGCCAGTGCAACTGCTACCGCCATCGCTACGGGAGAATACCCGCAGCCGATCAGCTTCGTGGCAAATACTAGCGCCCAGGGTTCAAATGCCGATCCAACTAGCGCTTTACCCGAGTCGAATTCGGAGGCTCTCCCCAATGCAGAAGCTCTCAACCCTTATTCCGAACGCTTGAGAGCAGAAGTTGTCAGGCTGCGAGAGGAATATCGTGCCTCGCGCAATTCGATCGGCGCCAATGCGGTGTCCCTGGCTCCAAATGACGGGCCCTCGGTCAACCCGTCTGAGGATATGCCAAGTGTCAATCCATATCTCTACACCCCCGACTATACTGAGGCGGTGCAGAATGAAATCAGCAGACCGCCATCGAGGGCCTGGTCTGAGCAGGTTCAGAAGCAGCAGCAAGAGCGTTTAGACCCCGCTCGCGCAGCGGAACTGGAACCGATAAACCTGACGCCAACCTCTCCTGGGCAGCAGCCTATGGTAGCAACTGCTCCTTTGGGATCTGAGGGTTACGACCCCCTGAGCAACCCGTCTTTGGGACGCATGGTTTCTCCGGAACTGCCTCCGCTGTCGAACCCTGATACTTATCTGCCTAACGGCAAACAACAGTCGGCTAACGGGTTTATTTGGCCGTCTAAGGGCGTTCTTACTTCGGGCTACGGTTGGCGGTGGGGACGGATGCACAAAGGAATTGATATTGCAGGGCCGATCGGCACGCCAATTGTGGCAGCATCAGACGGGGTGGTTACCTATGCTCAGTGGAACGACGGCGGCTACGGGTATCTGGTGGAAATTACCCATCCTGACGGCACTGAGACTGTCTATGCCCACAACAGCCGAATTTTGGTGCAAAAAGGTCAGAGAGTTGCTCAAGGGGAACAGATCTCAGAAATGGGCAGCACGGGCTTCAGTACCGGGCCGCACTTGCACTTTGAAATTCATCCCGCCGGACAGGGTGCTATCAACCCAATGGCTTTACTGCCCGACGATGCGTCCAGCGCTTCTCGGTAACGACTGGTCGGAAGTTATGGGTTTTGAATGATTACCAAAACTCATAACTTTTACTGGAAGTTATTAGAAATAGTGTTGTTTGAAAACAAGACATAGCTAGCCCTACCGTGCTACGATAGTAAATCGTGAAGTAGATTTGGCTCAGTGGCGCAGTGGTTAGCGCAGGGGACTCATAAGCCCAAGGTCGCAGGTTCAAATCCCGCCTGAGCCATTATTTAATCAAAAAAACCGCGCTCTCAGTATTGAGAGCGTGTTTTTTTGGTTTTTCAAGAAGATACTTGTAGTCGTTATGAGTATGATATATTTGTAACAGTTCGTAAAAAAGGAAACAAAATTTATGACCAGTGAATGCCTCCGGGTTGGTCAAGCTGCACCCGATTTCGCCGCAACAGCCGTAGTGGATCAGGAATTCAAGACTGTTAAACTGTCAGACTATAAAGGCAAAAAGTATGTAGTCCTGTTCTTCTACCCCTTGGACTTCACCTTTGTGTGTCCGACTGAGATTACAGCATTTAGCGATCGCTTCGAGGACTTCAAGAAAATCGATACCGAAATCCTCGGCGTATCCGTTGACAGCGAATTCTCTCACCTCGCTTGGATACAAACAGACCGCAAGTCAGGCGGTGTTGGCGACCTCAACTATCCCTTAGTTGCTGACCTCAAAAAAACAATTAGTTCAGACTACAACGTCCTCGACCCAGAAGCAGGCGTTGCCCTCAGAGGTCTGTTCATCATCGACAAAGAAGGCATCATCCAACACTCTACTATTAACAATCTTGCCTTCGGCCGCAACGTGGATGAAACTCTCCGTACTCTGCAAGCTATCCAACACGTCCAGTCTCACCCCGATGAAGTTTGTCCCGCTGGCTGGCAGCCCGGTGACAAAACCATGACTCCCGATCCCGTCAAATCTAAGGTATTCTTTGCAGCGGTTTAAGCAGATGATATTTGTAGGGACACGGCAGTGTCGTGTCCCTACGCGCCGGGGCATTCATTTAACCGGATTTTTAATTAGCAATTAGCAATTACCCAATTAGGAAATATGCTGACTTCTACTAATTTTAGCGGCTTGTTAAATCAGCGGTTTTTCCAAAATTTATTGCCTGTTCCGGCAAGTAATGTTCTGAAGCTGGGACAGAGGACGCCAGATTTTGAATTGCCGGATATTAATAATGGCAAATTGGTGCGGCTGTCGAATTATCGGGGCGATAAACCGGTAATTCTGGCTTTTACGCGGATTTTTACAGAAAAGCAATATTGCCCTTTCTGTTTTCCTCACATTAAAGCTTTGAATGAAAACTGGGAAAAATTTGCCGATCGCAATATAGAATTATTGATGGTTGCCAGTACCGACGATCGCCAAAGCCAAATTGTGGTTAAAGATTTAGGCTTGAAAATGCCTCTGCTTTCTGATCCAGGCTGTCAAGTTTTTCGGGCTTATCAAGTCGGTCAGGCTTTAGGTGCTCCTTTGCCTGCTCAGTTTGTTTTGGATGCAGATGGAAAACTCCTCTTCAAACATTTGTTTTCTTTCATAGACCACAATGCTAGTGTGGACACTTTATTGAAATATGTCGATCGGTAAGGACACCGCTGCTGTGTCCTAATTTGGAGTTTTTCACCGCTGATGCACGCTGGTTTAGGCCCATCAGCGTTATTTTTTCACCGGTTGACACTGGTTGATACAGCTCTTTAGTTATAAATACTTATTGTGCCAATTGCGATGTCGGAATGTTGCCATATTCGCTCGACATTAATCTAGGCTATAGCTTGAAGGTACTTAGTACAAGTTTAAGCCAATGTCGTCTCCCAAAGATCGATCGAGCAAAATTGAATTGAGCATCTTAGCGTCGCATCCTGAGTTGTTGACAGGTTTAGATGCGTGGCTGCGGCTAGGTTTACTTTCGCCCGCTGAGGTTGAGGAATTGTGCCGACAGTATTTAGTCTGCCCAATCAGAGAGCCCGCTGTAGATTTTTCTGAAATTGAAAACCCGCGAGATCCTATTGCCGAGCCAAAAGTACCTGCCTTATCAACACCTCAAGCAGTACCTAGCAGCAGAGAAAGCCTTGCTAGGCCAACAGAAACTACTCAAACCCCTAATTTTATCGCTCAAATTTTGCACTCGCTAATGGCAGAAATTAGCGTGGTGTGGCTGTTGTTTTTAGGAGTGTTCATGGTAGTTGTCTCCTCTGGAGTCTTAGCTGCCAGTCAGTGGGAAAGATTTCCTGCCGCCGGACAATATGGAGTTTTGTTAGCTTATACTTTAACCTTTTGGGCGATTAGCAGTTGGGCAAACAGACAGCAGAATTTGCACTTGACTGCTCAAACTTTGCAAGAAGTGACGCTGTTGCTAGTGCCAATCAATTTTTGGGCAATGGATACTTTTGGATTGTGGCGGTATCCTTGGGATTGGGCGGTAGCAATCGCAGCGGCACTTATTTTGACTTGGATAACTGCCCGAATTATCAAATATCAATATCAAAGCTGTTCAGGAAAAAACATCACTCGATCGATCGCCCTAAATCACTTGGGATTGAGTTATTTGCACTCTTGGTGGGCATTGGCCGGCTTTGCCCTTACTGCGGTTTATGTGGGTACAGTAGGAACTGCTGCTATTACAGTTTATCAAGTTCAGCAACAACGATTGCAATCTACCCAACTTGGGGGAAATACTGAAACATTCCCCGCTGCTTTCAGTTTGAGCAGAGATTTTTTGACTTACAAAAAAGCAGCTTTAGTAGCTTATTCGTTAGGAATTTTACTGGGTCGAGCGATATTTGTCAAGGATGTAAATATCGCTGAAATGGGTTTAGCTTTGGCGATTTGTGGCGTGCTTTTAGCATGGCTGGATTGGCAGAACCCCCTCGCATCTAGGACTATTGAAAACAATATATCCGACCAGCCAAATCCCAGCAATTTTTTTTACTGGCAATTAGCGGGAGGGGGTTTGTTGGGTTTGGGATACCTAGTTTGTTTCCGCGACATTCCGCTACAGGCGATCGCAGTTAGCGGATTGGCTGTTTGGTTTTTTTATAACCGTTTAGTGCGGTTTTGGCAAGAGTTTGATTTGCTAATGCTAGAGGCGGTGGGACTTCAGAGTATTTGGCTGTTTTGGCGAGTGCTTCCTTTAGGGATTAAAACACAATTTGTTGCATTTTTAAGTCAGCTTACAAACTCTCAGGAAACTCCTTGGGCTTTTTGGAGTGTTCTGCTGTTGCCTTATCTAATTTTAATGGTAAGTGCGGCCGAGTTGCTCTACCGCAAGCGAAAGTTTCAACTTGCCAGTTTTGGCGAAAACATTGCTCTCGCTTTGGGGAGTGTTTTAACTGTTATTAGTTTTGTTAATCCGTTTTGGCGATCGCTCAATTTATTAGTCTCTACTTTAATTTTAGGTTGGATTACTTGGAAATACATAATTTCCGATAATTCCCGGCGAGTTTCGAGGCCGGCTTCTGCGGCTCAACAACAGGGAAATCCGGCAATTTTGGTTCCTGTAACTCACATTATGGGTTTAGGCGCGATCGCTTCGGCAATTGAGTTATTTTTCCCAAACCTGACACCCAATATTTGGTCAGCAATATTATTAATATTCATGGCGAGTGAATGGGGATTTTTTGTCTGGATGAAAGCGGCAAGTTTCCGAGAAAACTCTGCATTTTTTCGCTGGCATCCTGCATGGTTTCAAACTTCCTGGTATCTGGGCTTAGTATTAGCAGGATGCAGCTTTATATTGTTGCAAAATTATGTGATTGCGGGTACTGCCACTTATCGCCCTCAGTGGAGTTTGCTCTGGCTGGCGACTCCTTTGGCTTTGACTGCTGTTGCTAAATATACTGAGGCTGCTCACAAACAAGTTGCCAGTACCTTTAGTGCGATCGCCTTAATATTCGCACAATTTCTGATTTTTACTTTTCCGGGATATCGGTTAATTGGTTTTGGCTTTGCAGCCGTCTTAATGTTGGTCAATACTTACTATTTAGTAGAGCTACCAGCGGCTGTGATTGGAGTCGGGTTTGGCTTGAGTTTCGTAGCTGCGGCGATCGATCGATTAGGTTTTGTGTCGGGTTGGGATTGGGCAATTGCCGGGGCGATCGCTCTTTTGTGTCTGTGGTTGCTTCGCAGCATGATTGTTCGTTTTTCCAGCGGTTTACCTGAGCCTTCTCAATTAGGTGAACTTTACGATCGAGCTTTAGATGGGTGGGCCATCTTACTGGCAAGCTTGCTGTTAACAACTATTACTTTTTATTCCTATGAACTCTACGCAGGTAGTAGCTTAAGTTTCCTGCCCTCTGCTGAAGTTTTGGCTGCTATTTTGGTGATAATGGCTGCGATTATTTTCCGAAGTTTACGTCAGCTTTCCCCTCTGGCAATTTATGCCTTGGCTTGGAGTTTGGAGTTGTTAACAGCAGTCGGTTTGAGTTTTGTTGATCGCACGACGATTAATTTGGCAGTTGCTAATATCGCTCTCGGATTGTTTACTCAATTGTTGGGGGATTGGTGGAGGCGACGCCACCCCGATCGAACAAATTTACCTAGCATTCATTTTATACCTTTGGTTTACGGGGTATTGGGTTTAACTTTCCGATCGCACACTTTGACGAATTGGACTGGTTTAACTGTGTTGGGGGCGTCTTTAATTGCGATCGGCATTGGTAGGCGTGAGCCAGAATTCAAACCTTTGGTTTATTTAGGATTAATTGGCGTTTCCGTTGCTGCTTACGAATCGCTACTATATCAACTTTTTCAAACACCAGGAGGAGCTTTTGGAGATGGCTTAATTGTCCTGGCAACTCTCGGCACAACTTTAACATATATCTATCGCATTTTATCTCCTTGGCTCAGTAATTATTTACATTTAACTAATGCAGAGTTAAAAATCTTTGCTCACCTGCACTGGGTTTTGAGCAGTTTGCTGCTGATTTGGGCTTCTGCCGATGATATTAAGTCCGGCCTCAATTTAGGATTAGTCACTGGTGCTTTATTAGTTCAATACGCTTTCTTGCAAGGGCGAAATAACCTCGATCGCCAATGGGCAGAAATTTGGATTTACTTGGGTTGGCTAGAAGCCTTTGGCATCCGGCTTTACTGGATCAATACACCTTTAGTTAAGTATATTTCCGGGCCGCTGGGGCCTTGGAAAGTTGCCCTCGCTTCTCTATTAGCTTATTTCATTTACATTTTGCCTTGGGACAACTGGGGTTGGTCAAAAAAACCTTGGCAGGTAATTGCTTCGCTGATTCCAATAGTTACTATTTTGGAAAGTCCGGCTAAGTTTTATCCGATTAGCTTGCTGATAGCTGCTACCTTCTATTTTTTCCTGGCTTGGGAAAGGGAGGAAGCCCGTTTTACCTATGTGAGTGTGGCGATAATTGACTGGATAATGCTGCGGTGGTTCTGGCAAATAGGATTGACTCAGCCAGAGTTTTATGTTACTCCTTTAGGACTTTCTTTACTTTACATTACTCAGTTCGATGGCACTCTCAAATTACCAGCAGAAAAACCGCTGCGCCACACTCTGCGAATGCTCGCCACTGCGCTGATTTGCGGGATGCCTCTTTTTACTCAGCAAAGCCACGGTTTAGTTGCGGGGGCTTTTAGTCTGGCGGCTATTGCAGCGGGTTTGGCGTTGCGAGTTCGGGCGTTTTTGTTTGTGGGAACGGGAATTTTTTTAATCAATGTTTTCTATCAGTTGGTGGTTCTGATATTCGATTATCCGCTGATTAAATGGGCGATTGGTTTGGCTTTTGGGATTGTGTTTATCTGGATTGCTGCTACTTTTGAAACGAGGCGCGATCGCATTTCGGCTTTTGTACAGCATTGGGTTGGGCAATTGCAATCGTGGGATTAGATTCGTCGATTGTAAGGCGGGCAATGCCGACCCTACTAAACGACTACTGGTCGATATAGTATAATCACATTATTAAACCTGGGTCGCAGGCAAAAACTCCAATATTCTTGTACGAAACAATGATGACAACTCAGTTAATCAAGCGGTTATTTACAGTAAAAGAATATCATCAGATGATTGAAGCTGGCATCTTGACAAAAGATGATAAAGTTGAATTAATTCGAGGAGAAATTGTTCAAATGGCCGCCGTCGGTAGAAGGCATACATCTCATGTCAAGCGTTTGACAGAGTTATTCTATATCCGCTTATTATCGAGAGTAACCATTGGAGTTCAAGATCCGGTAGAATTGGACGATCGCTCGGAACCGGAACCGGATATTTCCTTGCTGCGGCGGCGCGATGATTTTTACGAATCGGGACATCCTCAGTCTGAGGATATTTTACTAATTGTGGAAGTAGCGGATGCAACCGCTGAAACTGACAGAAATATCAAAATTCCTCTTTATGCTGAAGACAATATTGTAGAAGTTTGGCTAGTAGATATTAACGAGCAATGTGTAGTAGTTTATCGCCAACCTTCTCCATCGGGATACCAAAATATTCAAAGATTCCAGCGAGGTCAGACTTTATCTATTCTAGCTTTTCCAGATGTAGAAATTGCTGTAGATAATGTGTTGGGATAAAAGAGCCAAAACTCATACGATTTTAGATTTTAGATTTTATAATTATCTCAAATCTATTACCTGGGAATTATTCATATATCTATTCTCTTGATCTGCGTGAATCTGCGCCAATCCCTTGTCATCTGCGACCCGAAAATTTCTCTTTTTTTAACCGCAGATACAGGCAGATAAACACAGATTAACGCAGATTAATTATATCAATTCCGGTTGCTGTGTCCGTGATTGTTGACGGAATTTTACGCCCGACGATGCTACCGGATTTGATATTATATAAGGATTTGGAGCTTGCCTAAAGTTGCTTTTTTTTAACTGGTATTTTTTAATTAAAAACCCGGCTTCTCCGAGAAACCGGGTTTTTAATCAACAGTATTTATCCGTTGGTAGAGTGCATTAATGGCTTAATGCGAATTCAGGCAATTTCGGCTCAGATGAACCATCGGGCAACACCTTAACCTGACCATTTTCATCTACATCAACGATCGCCTTTTGGCCGTCTTTCAGCTTCCCAGACAGCATTTCCTCAGCCAGTACATCTTCCAACAACCGCATGATTGCGCGGCGCAAAGGTCGAGCACCGTAGCTGGGATTGTAGCCTTCTGTAACTAACAAGTCCTTGAAACGGTCTGTCACCGACAAAGTAATACCCTGTTCGGTTAAGCGGCTGAAGACTTGCTGCAACATAATGTCCGCAATCTGCTTGACTTCTTCCCTGTTCAACTGGCGGAAGACGATAATCTCATCCAAGCGGTTGATAAATTCGGGACGGAAAAACTGTTTCAGTTCTTCGTTTACCAAGCTGCGAACGCGGTTATACTGACCGTCAGCAGCACTTTCAGCAAACTCGAAACCGAGACCGCCGCCGCCTTTTTCAATCACTCGCGAACCGATGTTGGAGGTCATGATCAGCAGCGTATTCTTAAAGTCTACTGTCCGACCTTTAGCATCAGTCAAGCGACCGTCTTCCAAGATTTGCAGCATCATGTTGAAGACATCCGGGTGAGCTTTTTCGATTTCGTCGAACAAGATGACCGTGTAAGGACGGCGCCGGACTGCTTCTGTTAGTTGGCCGCCTTCATCGTAGCCAACGTAACCCGGAGGTGAACCGATGAGTTTAGAAACCGTGTGGCGTTCCATGAATTCGGACATATCTAACCGAATCATGGCTTCTTCGGAACCGAAGAAATAAGTTGCCAAGGCTTTTGTAAGTTCCGTTTTGCCGACGCCTGTGGGGCCGGAAAAGATGAAACTGGCGATCGGGCGATTCGGATTTTTCAAGCCTACCCGCGCGCGGCGGATGGCCCGAGAAACTGCGGTGACAGCTTCTTCTTGACCGATCAAGCGCTGGTGCAAAGTATCTTCCATGTGCAGCAGCAATTCCGATTCGGATTCTGTCAGCTTGCTGACTGGTACTCCCGTCCAATTAGCCACGATGTGAGCGATGTCTTCTTCGGTGACGATGGGAGAAGTTTTGAGCTGGCTTTTGTTGATCGTAGCTTCGGCGATTTCGGCTTCAATTTCTAATTCGCGATCGCGCAATTTTCCAGCTTTGTCGAAGTCTTGCTCGCGCACTGCTGCATCTTTTTCTTTTGTGACTGCAGGCAGTTGCTTTTTGAGTTCTTTAACTTCGGGCGGGGTTTGTGAATTCATCACGCGGACGCGGGAACCTGCTTCGTCAATTAAGTCGATCGCCTTGTCGGGCAAAAACCGATCGTTAATGTATCTGTCTGACAGTGTGGCCGCTGCTTCTAAAGCTGCGTCGGAAATTGTCAGTCTGTGATGCTGTTCATAAGCCGATCGCAAGCCGTACAATATTTCTATTGTTTCAGCCACGCTCGGTTCACCGACTTTAATCGGTTGGAAGCGGCGTTCTAACGCAGCGTCGCGCTCGATGTGTTTGCGATATTCGTCCAAGGTAGTGGCGCCGACACACTGCAATTCGCCTCTAGCAAGGGCGGGTTTGAGCATATTGGAGGCATCCATGCTGCCTTGAATTGCGCCTGCACCTACTAAGGTGTGAATTTCGTCGATTACCAGAATGATGTTGCCGGCAGCACGAATTTCGGCCATGATTTTCGTCAGGCGTTCTTCAAATTCGCCTCGGAACTTTGTACCAGCAATCAGCGAACCCATATCGAGGCTGATTACTTGTTTGTCTTCTAAAATTTCCGGGACGTTTCTATTAACAATCCGCTGGGCTAGGCCTTCGGCGAGGGCTGTTTTGCCGACTCCCGGTTCGCCTACTAACACTGGATTGTTCTTCGTGCGGCGGCCGAGCACTTGGATCACGCGCTCGATTTCATTTTCGCGGCCCACTACGGGGTCGAGTTTGCCTGCTGCGGCTAACTTGGTCAGGTTTGTGCCGAATTCTTCTAAAGTCGGGATTTTGCGATCGCCGCTATCTCCCCTACCTCCGGGTACCGCCGCGACTTCTCCCACGGCACGAATTACCTGCGTGCGGACTCTCTGGCGATCGATTCCCAAGTTTTGCAGCACCTTCGCCGCCACCCCTTCATCGTCCTGAATCAGCCCCAGCAGGATGTGCTCGGTGCCAATGTAATTGTGGCCTAACTGCCGTGCTTCGTTCAGCGCAGTCTCAAAAATGCGCTTGACGCGCGGCGTAAAAGGAATTTCCGGCGGGAGGAACCCCGAACCTCTACCGATGATATTTTCGATTTCATTGCGCGCCTCTTTCAAGTTGAGGCCCATATCCAGTAATACTTTTGCAGCGATGCCAGTGCCTTCGCCGACGAGCCCCAGAAGTATTTGCTCGGTGCCTACAAAATTGTGACCGAGGCGCCGCGCTTCCTCTTGGGCTAGCATGATTGCTTTAATGGCTTGTTCTGTAAAGCGTTCAAACATATTTTTTCTATCCTACTGTCTTGGCGAGGGCTGTATCGCTGCTGGTGAGGAGCGATTTGGAACACTACACAAATTATAGATGTAAATTTTTGTGTATTTCCTTCTCTAACAATGTATCTTGCTAAAGGGGGAGGGACAGTGGGGAGAGCCGAATAGTAGGGGTGTGGTTGCCGTCCGCCACCAACGACTATTAATTGAGAATAATAGTAGCAAAATGGCTTTGTTGCATAAATACTATAATTTTTTATATATCAAAATTTTATACCAGGAAATAAAATTTATTTTTTTACTCTAAGTAAACCATTTAACTAAGCTAAGCATATAACGGTTGCCCTGTCAAGACTTTTGACGATTGACGGTAGTCGTGCCGTCAGCCAACAGTCAACAGCGAATAGCGACTCGGATCAGATATATTTCCAACTCAGAGGAGAACTCCATGCAATTTCTATCGCAGTACCAAATCCACTCTATTCTCCACGAAGGTATAGAAACGATTATTTATCGAGGAAAAATCCCCACCCAGCAGGAGACAACTGTACTCAAAATCCTGAAAGCTGAATATCCGACCCTCGATGCAATTACCCGGATCAAGCACGAGTATCGCATTCGCCAACATTTAGACCATCCTGGCTTAGTTAAAGTCATTAGCCTAGAAACCTTTGATAACCGTCTCGGCTTGCTTTTAGAAGACTTTGAGGGCGAATCTCTCGATCTCCTCATGTCCAGAAAAAAGCTCGAAGTCATCACCTGTTTGAGGTTTGGCATTCAACTCATAAAAACCTTAGAATATCTACACCTTCAAAAAATTATTCACAAAGATATTAAGCCTAGCAATATCATCATCAACAGCCAAACAGGAATTATTAAACTGACAGATTTCGGGATTGCTTCACGATTGTCCAAAGAAAATCCCCAAATTAATAATATTAACTCGATAGTCGGTACTTTTGCTTATATGTCTCCCGAACAAACCGGGAGAATGAACCGCACCCTCGACTACCGCACCGACTTTTATTCTCTCGGAATCACTTTATATGAAATGCTGACAGGTCAATTGCCATTTATGAGCAACGACCCGTTAGAAATAGTTTACAGTCACATAGCTTCTCAAGCAATTTTACCTCATCAAATTAATTCAGACATTCCACCAGCCATTTCACAAATTGTGATAAAATTAATGGCTAAAAATGCCGAAAATAGATATCAAACAGCAGGCGGATTGTTGGCCGATTTAGAAATTTGTTTACATCAGTTAGAAACAACAGGCAAAATAGTCAATTTTACGCCCGGAAACTTAGATATATTGAGTCAGTTCTTGATTCCTCAAAAATTGTACGGTCGGGAAACACAAGTCAGCCAACTATTGGCAGCGTTTGAACGTGTAGCTAATCCTTGCCAGGAAAATTCTTCCCCTTCCCAAATTGAAGTGATTCTAGTGTCGGGTTATGCAGGTATAGGCAAATCGGCAGTAGTCAACGAAATTCAAAAACCCATCACCAGACAGCGGGGCTATTTTATTTCAGGTAAATTTGATCAATTCAAACGGAATATACCTTACGCATCTTTAATTCAAGCTTTTCAATCTTTGATCCAGCAGTTACTTGCGGAAAATAACGAAAAATTACAATATTGGCAACATCAACTTTTAGCCGCACTAGGCGATTCCGGACAAGTAATTATTGACGTGATTCCCGAACTAGAATTGTTAATTGGCAAACAGCCTGCGGTTGCGGAACTTGCCCCCACAGAAGCACAAAGCCGCTTTAACAGGCTATTCAAAGAATTTATTCACGTAGTCGCGCAAAAAGATCATCCATTAGTCATATTTATCGATGACTTGCAGTGGTCAGATTCAGCGACATTGAAATTAATGCAATTGCTGGCGACTGACCCAGATAGCAGATATTTACTATTAATTGGAGCCTATCGAGACCATGAATTTAGCTCTACACATCCTTTAATGCAAACAGTAGAGTACCTTCAAGAAACGGGGATTATTATCAACAATTTAGTGCTGCAGCCTCTTTGTTTGGCCCAGGTGACTGAGTTGATTTCGGAGACATTGAATGACTCAGAAAGAATTCAACCTTTAGCGGAGTTAATTTGGAATAAGACTGGTGGAAATCCTTTTTTCTTGACGCAATTGCTCAACACTCTTTATCAAGAAAAACTTTTGAGATTTGACTTTACCCGACTGCTGTCTACCGGAATAAAAGGGCAGTGGCAGTGGAACATTGAGGAGATTCAGGCTATTGGCATCACAGATAAGAGTGTAGTTGAACTGGTAGCCAGTCGCATTCAACAACTGCCAAAGACTACACAAGAAATTTTGAAATTAGCCGCTTGTGTTGGGGACAATTTTACTCTAGATGTTCTCTCTACTGTTAACGCAAAATCTCCATCACTCACTGCGACTGAACTCTGGGATGCTTTGCAAGCGGGGTTAATACTTCCATTGAATGAGAGTTACCTAATTCCTTTATTTTTAGATGGAGAAGCCGGAGTTAATTTAACTTTCGATTCTTCGCGAGTCAGTTATAAATTTTTGCACGATCGTGTCCAGCAAGCTGCATATTCACTGATTCCTGATGATGAAAAGAAAGCGACTCATCTTAGCATCGGTAAATTGCTGTTGGAAAATACGCCAGCCGATCAAGTAGAAGAGAGAATTTTTGATATTATTAACCAGTTGAATGTAGGAATTGATTGTCTGAGCCTGCAATCAGGAAAAGATGAATTAGCCGAATTAAATTTAATTGCTGGACATAAGGCAAAAGCAGCTAACGCTTATGAACCCGCTGTTAAGTATTTGAATGCGGGAATGTCGTTATTAGCACCTGATAGCTGGGATCGCAACTATAACATGACCCTGCGGCTGTATGTAGAGACGCTGGAAGCGGAATATTTAAACACCAACTTTGAGCAAGCAGAAGTTTTGGCAGCAGTGGTTTTGCGATCGGCGAAACACCAGCTTGACATAGTTAAAGTGTATCAGCTAAGAATCCTATTTTATCAAGCTCAAAGCCAGATGCTAAAAGCTGTTGAAACAGGTCTAGAAGTGCTGGCAATGCTGGGAGTAAACCTATTAGACAACGAAACCATTGCAGTGCCAAAACTGCCGCGAATTGAGGAATTAGAAAACCTGCCAGTTATGACAGATCCTTATCAACTGGCAGCTATGGAAATCCTGACAGCCCTCTATCCTCCTGCTTATATTGCCAAACCTGAAATTGTGTCCTCCCTCGTCTTGACTATGGTCAATCTTTGTATCGATCACGGTCATTCAGCATTAGCTACTTTTCCCTATACTCTTTATGGAATGATGCTGTGCGGCATCGAAGGCGACATCGAAGCTGGCTACTACGCTGGATTAATAGCTTTAAAGCTGCTAGAACAATTTAATGCTAGCCAACAGAAAGCTAAGGTTTATGTAATGTTTAATGCTCATATAAAAATCTGGAAAGAGTCTACTAAAAATACACTTACTTCGTTTATAGAAGGGCTGGAAATTGGTGTAGATACTGGGGATTTAGAATGGGCAATTTATAATTCTATGCACTACATTACCAATATATTTTTGGTTGGAGAATCGGTAGAATATGTCAAGGAGAAACAAAGAATTTATATGGAATTCTTGCTAAAAAATAAACACGAATTTGCCATAGGTTATGCTAAAATATGGCAAGTAATTGCTTCAAGCTTAAGAAGCAAAACAGCAGAGGAAGTACGATTAGTTAGCGACAGTTTGGATGAACCGGCTGTGATATCGCGTTGGCAGGAAGAAAATAATCGAATGTCCCTGTTTGCAGCTTATGTTGCTAAATTGATGCTGCTTTATTTATTTAAAGATTATGCTCCGGCTGTTGCCTGCGGTAAATTAGCGGCAGAATACGCAGATGGGGCGATCGGCTTAATCACTGTTGGGGTACACAATTTCTACTATTCGCTGGCCCTCCTCGCTCACTATCCTCACAGTGACAATCAAGAAGCCTCCCTAGCTATTGTTAACTCTAATCAGCAACTTATGAAAAAGTGGGTCTACCATGCACCCATGAATTATCAGCATAAATACGAGTTAGTTGAAGCAGAAAAAGCGCGAGTTATCAACGATAAACTTGCAGCCATGGATTATTATGACTTAGCTATTAAAGGAGCGGCTGCTAACGGTTACATCCACGAAGAAGCATTAGCTTATGAATTAGCTGGAGAGTTTTATCAATCTTTGGATAAAGAGATAAGTGCTCGAGCTTATCTGACCAAAGCTTATTATGCTTACATCCGCTGGGGAGCTACAGCCAAAGTTAAAGACTTAGAATCCCGTTATCATTATTTAGTCGATCGCAATCAAGGAACAATATCTAAAAATGTTGCTCTCACGACTGCCAAAACTACTATCAACAATAGTTTGGTGCTGGATTTGTCCACAGTTGTCAAAGCATCTCAAGCTGTTTCGAGCGAAATTATTCTCAGCCGTTTGCTAGAGAAACTCGTACAGCTTGTAAAGGAAAACGCAGGCGCTCAAAAAGTATTATTTCTTGCCAAGACAGGTAATCAATTATTCATAGAAGCTGGACTTACGGGTCAGTTTAATGATGTAAACGTGTTACAATCTCTCCCGATTGCAGAATCGGAGAGCCTCCCACTTTCATTGATTAACTACGTAGAAAGAACCCAACAATACTTGGTTTTAGATGATGCTACGCGAGCCGATAAATTCCAATTTGATCCTTATATTGTGGCCAATCAACCCCTATCTATCCTGGTATTGCCAATTATCCATCAAGGCAACCTTACGGGAATTTTTTATTTAGAAAATAATTTAACAAAGGGTGCTTTTACTAGCGACAGGCTAGAAATTTTGGGAATCTTGTCTGCACAAGCAGCTATTTCTCTAGAAAATGCTCGCTTTTATACTATTCTGGAAACGCGAGTAGCCGAAAGAACTGAGAATTTGCATACTGCATTGGAAGAACTCCGCCACACTCAATTGCAGCTAATTCAAAGTGAAAAAATGTCCAGTTTAGGGCAAGTGGTAGGGGGAATTGCTCACGAAATTAATAACCCGATTAACTTTATTTATGGGAATTTACACTATACCAATGAATACGCTCAAAACTTACTAGATTTAATATGTTTATACCAAAATAAATACCCAGATTACGACTCCGAAATAGTAAATAAAAGTGAGGAAATAGATTTAGATTTCTTGATGAATGATTTCACTAAAATGATTGATTCCATGAGAGTTGGTGCTGCGAGGGTTCGCGATATTGTGCTGTCGCTGCGAAACTTTGCTCGACTAGATGAATCAGATAGAAAATGGGTTAATCTCCACGAAGGTATCGACAGCACGTTGATGATTTTGGATCACAAATTAATTGATATTCAAGTGATTAAGGAGTACGAAAATTTGCCTTTAGTGAACTGCTATCCGGGAGAAATTAATCAGGTATTTATGAATGTACTGACTAATGCTATTGATGCTTTGTCTCGCGAAAGAGGGAGTAAAGTTGACTCGACACACACTCGAACAATTCAGATTGGGACTGAAGTCGCGGAAGGCAGTCAAGTAGCGATTCGCATAGTTGATAATGGTGTGGGTATGAGTTCGGAGGTGCGGGGTAAAATATTCGACCCGTTTTTTACTACTAAAGAGGTAGGTAAGGGGACTGGTTTGGGATTGTCTATTAGTTATCAAATTGTGGTAGAACAGCATGGAGGAAAGCTAATTTGCAAGTCGGCACCTGGAGAGGGCAGCGAGTTTACTATACTGCTTCCGTATTGATTAATTAAAGCCATCGTGAAAGCAACTGTTCAAATACTTCCACAAAGCCGATCGCAATTTGAATCAACGGCCAACCCACAAAACAAATTAACACCGCCCAGCGAGTTTTAATATCCAAACCTTGGCGAACCGCTACAATTACAGCTAGCAAACTCCACACAGCTAATATCCGCTGTATTCCTTCTCCCAGCAAAGGAATTAACGTTAAGAAATTCAGCACTTGGGGGGCGTAGGCAAAGCCGATCGGAACCAGCAACTCCCCATAAGTTACGTGTCCCGATTTCAGCCACTGCCCGATTTTAAAGATAGTGAAAGTCCAAAAATAATAACCCCCCGCGATAGCGAAACCCTCTATCCAAAGTCCTAGAAATAATACTGATAGCTCAGTTCGGTTGATCAACAAGATGACTGCACTACCCAACACGCGGGACAGCGCAGCTAAAATTACAATTGTTAAAGCTATTCGCTTAGTTCTGCGAGTGTAGGGAGTTTTTTCGTAAAAATTGCCGTTCAAAGAAAGTGCATTCCAAAGCGTTGCGCCCAAACCTGCGATTGAATCTTCTCCCTTCACGTTGAACTCCTGCTCCTCAAGATAGTTGACAACTTTTACAAAATAATGTCTAATACAGCAGAATCACCGAACTATTTCTACGTAATTAGGTAATTAATTGGCATTCTACCAGATTTAATTAAATGCTAAGATTGATTTTACGCATACTTGCATGGCTGCGGGGGGGAAGTTTAAATTTGTTGCTCATCGCAGGTGTAATCCTAATAATTTGGGGAATTCTTTCGCCGGTGGGGACGGTTATATGGTGGCTGAATCAAAGTGCCGAAACGTTGGGTATCAAGAAAAATCCGCCGGAGATATTGCCTTCAAACAAGGGCAATTTAGAAGCGCGTAAGTCTGCGCCACTCAATTGTTATATCATCTTTTTACCAGGAGTTGGCGATTTTTCGGGGGACGAATTAACCCCGGGCGAAGAGTTTTTTCTCAAGCACTTAGTTAAAAGTCACCCGCAGTGCGTAGCAGTGGGCGATGTTTTTCCTTACTCAGTTTCTAACAAAAGTTTAGGAGGAGTGCGGTGGCTAGGTCCTTTTTGGCGGTTTGCAGAACAGGCAAAAAGCGGGCCGATTGCGGGGGATATATTCATCAAAATTCGCAATCTCTGGAGGTTTGCAATTTCTCTAGATTATCGCTACGGTTTTGCATACAATCAGGGAATGGCTAAGGCAATTATCGATCGCATGAATGCTAAATCTCCCATTTCAGTTAATCCTCAAAAACCTTTGAAAGTTATTTTAATTGGCACTAGCGGCGGTGCACAAGTTGCTTTGGGTGCTACTCCCTATCTTAAAGAATGGCTGAAGGCAGAAATTACGGTTGTGTCGGTTGGAGGCGTGTTTTCGGGAGAAAATGGTTTTGCAGAGGCCGATCGCATTTTCCACTTTCGCGGCACTCGCGATTCAATTGAGGATATCGGCGGCATAGTTTTTCCGAGTCGCTGGTACTGGTACGCGAATTCTCCTTTCAATCAAGCTCGTTTGCAAGGCCGCTATGCAGCAGCTTTGAGCGGCCCTCACAAGCACGACGGCGATGAGGGATATTTTGGGGAAAATCTGGCGGGGGACGGTAAAAAGTATGTAGATATAACTCTGGACAAGATTAATCAATTGCCTGTTTGGTCTGAGGGTGCGTCCGATTGATGAGTTCTGGCATATTCGATGCCTGTACACTTATAATTAAGTTATGAGGAAAAATTTTAGTTTTAATTTATTCATAAAGAGAGGAGTGGCGTTCATCATTAAAAACTAATTTTATTATAGTCAATAATAATAAGACTCTTCTGGGCAGTTGCTCTGAGCAAGGTTAGGAATATACAAGTAAAATACACAACCGCTTAATCATTAGTCATTCGTTATTAATTGTGTCATTGTGGGTGGTGCGTCGCTTGAAGCTTGGCATTGTTGCCTTCCAGTCTCTACCGCAATTCCCGCTCCCCGATGCCCAATTCCCAATTCCCAATTCCCCATTCCCCATTCCCCATTCCCTATTATCAATGTCTCGACCAACATTATATATTGCCATCACGAATCACGGATTCGGCCACGCTGTCCGAGTCTCCTCCGTAGCTGCAAAAATTCAAGAATTAAATCCAGATATTTTACTAATTATCACAACAACAGCACCTCGCTGGCTGCTAGAATCTTATATTGGTGGCGACTTTATACACCGTCCCCGCGCTTTTGATGTGGGTGTCGTTCAAGCTGACAGTTTGAATATGGATAAAGACGCGACGCTGGAAAAATTACGGGAAATTCGGAAAAAGCAAAATTCCCTAATTGCAAGCGAAGTTAATTTTATCAAGCAAAATCGGGTGGGTTTGGTGCTGGCAGATATTCCTCCTTTGGCAACGCGAATGGCAGCAGCGGCTGGGGTTCCTTGCTGGATGATGAGCAATTTTGGGTGGGATTTTATCTATCGCGATTGGGGCGGGGAATTTGTAGAAATGGCAGATTGGATTGGTGAATGTTTCGGAATGTGCGATCGGCTTTTTCGTCTTCCTTTGCACGAACCGATGGCAGCTTTCCCAAATATTCAAGATGTTGGCTTGACTGGCGGCAATCCTCGCTACAGTAACGAAAAAATTCGGGAAGTATTCGGGATCGAAACACCGCTGGAAAAAACTGTATTGTTGACTTTCGGCGGATTGGGTTTAGAGGAAATTCCTTATCAAAATTTACAGCAATTTAGTGACTGGCAATTTATTACTTTTGATGCGGGAGCTCCCGATTTG
Organism: Microcoleus sp. AT3-A2; assembly: GCF_036705685.1. Taxonomy (NCBI): domain Bacteria; kingdom Bacillati; phylum Cyanobacteriota; class Cyanophyceae; order Oscillatoriales; family Microcoleaceae; genus Microcoleus; species Microcoleus sp. AT3-A2. The sequence goes on along the minus strand of NZ_JAUBVF010000047.1, from coordinate 17,162 downwards.
CCGAATTTGATTTATGTCAAAAATCAGGAGTTTGCACAATCTTTCCCGATTTTACCGCGTCCGGTTGATATTATGCCTGTCTGCGGGCGCTTAGTTTCTAAACCGGGATACAGCACTTTTGCGGAAGCTTTGCGCTTGGAAATACCTGTTGTTTCTATAATGAGAGAAGGTTTTGCAGAAGCTGCGGTGTTGCTGGAAGGGATTCAAAATTATGCGGAACATCAAATCTTGACGGCGAGGGAGTTTTTTGAGGGGGATTGGGAGTTTTTGCGACAACCGCTGCATCCGCCCTGTTTGTCGGATAAATTGGATAAAAATGGTACGGAAGCTATCGCCCAAGCTGTTGTAGACTATTTTTCATAAGTGCGATTAGAAATCGATCGTACACAAACAAAGTCTACCTCCGCCGACAGAAGACTTTTGCATCAGTCTCATCCAAAATCTAAAATCTAAAATCGAATGAATCACTATCAACAGATACTCAAGATTCAAACTACAGGGAAATCTCTGTGCAAAATCACTCCTAAGATAGAAGATGCGGTGGCTAATTCAGGTATTAAAACGGGACTTTGTAGCTTATTTTTGCGCCACACTTCTGCTAGTTTGGTGATTCAAGAAAATGCTGACCCGGATGTACTTAAGGATTTGGCTAACTTTTTAGCTAAACTGGTACCGGAGGGCGATCGCTACATTCACGATGCCGAAGGCCCAGACGATATGCCGGCACACATTCGCACGGCGCTGACTCATACTTCTGAACAAATCCCGATCGATCGCGGCAGGTTGCTGTTAGGAACTTGGCAGGGAATTTACCTGTGGGAACACCGCCAGCGGGGTCACATTCGCGAATTAGTTGTTCACGTCAGCGGCACTTGATCGGAATTTGTACCTCGCTGATTTTAGTTGCTTCCGGCGTCATCGGGGAATTGTAAAAAAAGCGGCGCGGCGGCCCGACTATTTCGTATTCAGGATGTTCTTGAAGCCAATCTTTGAGTTTCTGGAGGTTATTTTCGTAGCTTTCCCAAGTGTAGGCCCCGCCTACGCCGATGCTGACAACCGTCATCGGCGAAGTATCTGTGACTTCTACAGCGGAGTTAACGCTGCTGGGGGCGATATTTGGTTCGGGATAGAGGAACGAAACTTTTGCTTGGGGAACCGCATCGATTGGCCCGGAAGTTTCGGTGTAGCGCGCTTCTACTGGCGTTGTCATCGCAATTTGGTTGTTGCTGATGTGTTGAAATAAGGGATTGAAGGCGATGCCAGTTGCTTGTCGCAAATCGCCCGCATGGGTGTAGGTGACAGCGCGGTACTGAGGATATTGCTTAACTTCTATGACCCCAATCTGGGCGGGTTCAGGGAATCCAGTAGGTAATACCATTTGAGATTGAAAAGTTGAGATTTTACATTGAAGAATGGGGAAGACTGACTCCGCAAGGGTTTGGAACTTGCTTACAGTTGCATGGTTTTTGGCAACTGCTATAAATAGGCTGAGATTGTTTGCAGACAATCGTTCAGGTGGCACAATTAGTTTAGCAGTTATTTAAGGCGCTGCTAACTATCGATCGCCTAGAATTAGTTGAGAGATTATTAATTAACCTCGTAATAATACGGACGGCACTGAGTAAGCAGAGAAACATTAATCTAGTTGTGCTTGAAAAATTAGCGTTTTTCCGGTGTTTGCTATTTGTGTCGGAAAATATTCGGCTGTTGGGCCCATCGATCTGTGCGTTCTCAGTTATTGGGACGCTTATCGCGTTCAGTAACGCCTATCAATTATACCGCTTTCAGGGAATGACGTATGAAAAAGATTCTAGTGATTGAGGACGAGCAAGTAATTCGGGAGAATATTCTCAAACTCCTCAAAGCTGAAGGTTTCGACGTGACGGGTGCAGAAAATGGAGCAAAAGGTTTATATGCGGCGGTGTCAAATGTTCCCGACGTGATTATTTGCGACGTGATGATGCCAGAACTTGACGGATATGGGGTGCTAGTGGCTTTGCGATCGAATCCTGTTACTGCTACAGTACCTTTTGTTTTTCTCACAGGTAAAGCCGATCGCTCTGAAATGCGGCAAGGTATGGAATTGGGAGCAGATGATTACCTAACTAAACCTTTTAGTAAAGCTGAACTTGTGGGCGCGATATCGAGCCGCTTGAAAAAACAAGAAGCTGTCGCCGAACAGTACAATACTTTGCGATCGCAAAGCAGCGAATATACCCAAAATACGACCGACAAATTAGAGCAGATAAAAACTTGTTTGTGCAATGCACTGAAACGAGAAGAATTCCAAGTTTACTATCAGCCGCAGGTCAATGTCCAGACTGGTAAAATTATGAGCGCAGAAGCTTTAGTGCGCTGGGTACATCCAGAAAAAGGGCTGATTTCGCCCACAGAATTTATCCCCCATGCCGAAGCAACTGGCTTCATTGTACAGTTAGGCGAGTGGGTTTTAAAGACAGCTTGCAGGCAAATGCAAGTTTGGCAAAATGCTGGTTTTCCGCTCCGAATAGCGGTGAATCTGTCGCCACGCCAATTTCACCAACCGGATCTCAGCAGTAGAGTTGCCCAAATTTTAGCAGAAACTGGTTTGGAAGCGAGCAGTTTGGAATTAGAGCTGACAGAAAGTTTGATGGTAGAAGATGCCGAAAGTGCGATCGCGACTTTACAACACTTGAAAAATTTGGGAGTTTGTATATCTCTTGACGATTTCGGAACTGGCTATTCTTCTTTAAGCTATCTGACGCAATATCCCTTCGATACTTTAAAAATAGACCGCTGTTTTATCAGCAAGATAACCGATGGTTGCACAAATGCAGCGATTGTGAAAGCTATTATTGAAATGGCGCATAGTCTCTGTCTTGAGGTAATTGCCGAAGGAGTTGAAACCGAAGCAGAAAAAGATTTTCTCTGGCGCTATAAGTGCGATATAATGCAAGGATATTTGTTCAGTCCTCCTTTGGCAGCAGCGGATTTTGAACAGTTGTTGAGGGCAGGAAAATAAAATATCTATTCAGTCAATATTGAGCCGATAATTAAGTGCGATATTCGGGGTGAAATATGGTTTTAGAATCTACCAGTAACGTTGACTTACTCAAATCAAGCACTAAAAAAAATAAGGATGTTTACCTAGCTGTTAAGCTAGCTCTATTGATAGTATTTTTATCTATTTTGTCCAAATTCTTTGTCATTGTCAACGCCGGAGAACGGGGCGTGCTGATGCAGTTTGGTAAAGTGCAAGAACAGGTACTCGGAGAAGGAATTAACGTAATAGTACCCACAGTTTATACTGTAAAAAAGTTGAGCGTTAGGGTGCAAAAACAGGAAAGTTCCGCTGAAGCTTCCTCAAAAGATTTGCAAGATGTTTTCACGGATGTAGCGCTCAACTGGCATATTCTCCCAGAAGAAGCAAATGCTATTTTTCAACAAATAGGTGACGAGAAAGAAGTCGTAGCTCGCATTATAGAGCCTGCTGTTGAAGAAGTATTAAAAGCAGTTATGGCAAAATATACGGCTGAAGAAATAATTACTAAACGGGGAGAACTTAAAGCCGCAGTTGATGATTCTTTGACCTTGAGGCTGGTTACGTATCACATTGCCGTTGACGATATTTCTTTAGTACACGTTCACTTTTCTGAGCGGTTTAGCGAGGCAGTGGAGGCGAAACAAATTGCCGAACAGGAGGCAAAAAAAGGGGAGTTTTTAGCGCTGAAGGCAGCAAAACAGGCGGACGCTAAGGTGAATTTAGCCAAGGGAGAAGCCGAAGTGCAAAGGTTGCTGCGGGACAATTTGACTCCGGAACTTTTGGAAAGGCAGGCTATAGAAAAATGGGATGGGAAATTGCCGCTGATTGTTGGTGATGGGGGTAAAAATTTATTGGACTTGAGGAAGTTGGTTGAGAGATAATTATAATCGTGGACGCAGGGGTAGCCAAAAACCGGGTTTCTTTACGAAAATACAGGGAGTTTAGCTTTTGATGTCGGTAAAAAAATAGGTTTCTTGAGTATTCGTGCCTAAGTCCTGAATTAGCAATTACCAGCACCTTGACTTAATATCTCTTCAAAAGCTTTAGTAATTCTAGTTTGAAAACGCTGTCGGTGCTTCAGTTTTAAAACAGGTTTAATTATTTCAAAAGATACATTAGAACTTGGTTTGCTATCTATAATTTTAATCGATCGCAGTGTAGATAGCTGCAATTCTTTTTTTACCATCAATTCAGGAATAGCCGCTGCACCTGTGCCACTTTCCACCACAGCTTTTACCATTTCACTACTGTTCAACACTAAAGTTACATTCAATTCATGGGGATTAATTTCCCAACTTTGCAAAGCTTGTTCCAACATTTGCTGAACTCCCGAACCAGATTCTCGCATCACCCAATCCGTTTTCGCAATTTCCGCTAAACTCACATCTGTTTGTTCAAACCAAGGGTGAGATTTGCCAACTACAATCAGCAAGCGTTCGCTGCCTACAACTTCTTCTTCCAGCGTGCTCTTAAGCGAAGCTTTGATGTCTCCCGTCACTAAACCCAAATCAAATGTTCCCGTCGCCGTACCCGCACAAATTTCTTCGGCATTTGCCAGAGTACAATTCACGCAAATACCAGGATGTTTTTGTTTGAACTTGCTAAGTTTATCAGGCAACCAATAATTGCCAATGGTCAGACTGCAACCCAAGTTTAAATCGCCTCGCTGCAAGTCGTTCAACTCCCGCAAACCTCTCTCAGTCAAAGCAACTTGGTCGAGAATTTTCTGAGTTTCAACTTGCAGCAACTTCCCAGCATCTGTGATTTCGATGCGGCGGCCGATGCGGTGAAATAGTTTTACTCCGTATTGCGCCTCTAAGCTTTGGATGGTCGCGCTGACAGCGGGTTGGGTAATGTAAAGTTCCTCCGCTGCGCGGCTGAAGTGCAGGTGTTCCGCGACAGCTAGAAAAACTCGCAGTTGGTCAAGTGTCATTCCGGCCATGCTGAGTACCCTTTTACTAAATACAGTTATTTTTTGAGATTAAAATCTCTTGCGGCTAAGCTTTGACCTGAAGTTTTCGACTCTATTGTACAGGTTGGAATTACCAAAAAAGCACGGTTGCCAGCCGTTATTTAAAGTTTCCTTTTAACGTCAAGGGTTTGAGATTTTGGCGACAGATACATCTGCTATTCCAACAGTTCTTTTGTGGCGGCACTGCATCACTTGTATTTATTAATTCGATAAAAAACAACATTTGATTCTACCCCAGAAGGGGATTACAGTTATGTTCAAGCTTCTAACGCAGGGCCCAATGCTGAAGCAGCACCGACAATTTTAAGCCGATCGCCAAAAGTCGATCGACAAAAATAGAGAAGATAAATGACTAAGAAAACACCAAAAAATCAGAGTACACACGGCTTAAAGCCGGACTGCCTCTCCTTCGGGGAGGTTTTAGCTCAATCCTTTGCGGTGATTGCACCTACAACTATACCCGCATCTAATCTAGGGTTAATTGTCGCTCTTTCGGGTAACGGGGCTTGGCTGAGCTTTCTCATCGGCTTGATGGGCCTAGTATTTGTCAGCATCAATATCAACCAATTTGCGAGTCGATCGGCTTCTGCCGGTTCTCTTTATTCTTATATTGTTAAAGGACTTGGCCCGACTGCCGGCGTAATTTGCGGCTGGAGTTTGGTACTGGCTTATCTATTTACTGCGATGTCCGTTTTGTGTGGTTTTGCCAACTTTACGGGTACTTTCATCGGTCATTTAGGCATCCATCCGTCACCGATTACGCTGTTAGCGATCGGGGCTGGCGTTGCTTGGTATGCAGGTTATAAAGATATCCAGCTTTCAGCTATGGCGATGCTGTGGCTGGAGGGGGCATCAGTGGCGGCGATTTTTATCTTAGGAATTATCATCTGGGCGCACAAAGGTTTTGCCTTAGATATGTCCCAATTAACTTTGGAAGGCGTAACTCCGGGGAACATAGCGACGGGACTTGTATTAGTAATGTTTGGTTTCTCTGGTTTTGAAAGCGCTACATCTCTGGGCGACGAAGCGAAAAAACCCTTAAAAAATATCCCCAGGGCTGTGATGGGCAGTGCTGTCATGGCAGGCTTATTCTTCGTTCTGATGACCTATATTGAGGTTTTGGGTTTTAGCGGTACTGGAGTTTCTATTACTAATAGTGAAGAACCTCTGACTTTTCTAGCGCAACAAGTCGGGATGGGTTGGCTGGGACAGTTAGTTGCTTTCGGCGCTTTATTTAGCTTTTTTGCTTGCGTGCTCGGCAGCATCAATCCAGCCGCGAGAGTGTTTTTTATGATGGCGCGCCACGGTTTGTTTCACTCTTCATTAGGTGTAGCGCATTCGTCTAATAAAACTCCCCACGTTGCAGTAACCCTGTGTACATTTCTGACATTTTTGGTGCCTGCTGTGATGTCTATGTTTGACATCAAACTGTTCGATTGTATGGGTTATTTGGGGGCAATTTGCAGCTACGGATTTTTAACCGTGTACGTCTTAATTTCGATCGCAGCCCCGGTTTACCTACACAAAATTGGTAAATTGCGCCTGCGGGATGTAGCATTTTCGGCTGTGGCGATCGCATTTATGATGATTCCGATTGCGGGCAGCGTGGGCATTCCCGGCAGCACTATGTTCCCACCTCCCGAAGCTCCTTACGATGCGTTTCCTTACTTGTTCTTGATGTACTTGGTGGTTACTTGCGGATGGTTTTTCTGGCAGCGGCTGCGTTCCCCTGAACTGACGGGATCGATGCAGCAGGGTATTGACGCAATTCACGCCAAATTCGAGGAAGAAAATCCAATTTACGGCGGTGTTCGATTGAAAGCCGTTCCCTTTGACAGCGATCGTTTTTGATTAACAGTTACCAGTTCGCTGTTCGGAGAAAGAGTTTTTAAGCAACGGGGCTTTTACTGAGATATTGCAGCATTCTCGCTCAGCATTTCAAAGGCGTTGCTCCGATCAACAGCCCACAATAAAATTTAATTTTTGTGCAACGGGCATCTTGCCCGTTCCGAAGATACGAGCCCAGCAAGTACAACGAAATAAAAAATCTGAGGAGACACATAAATGAATGAATTACTAACAGCAATTTCTACGGGGATGACAGCTTTTACGGCTACCAACCTTGACGATATTCTGATTTTGCTGCTATTTTTCTCGCAGGTGAATGCAGTATTTCGGCGCAGGCATATCGTCTTCGGTCAGTTTCTGGGCTTTACTGCACTTGTTTTGGCTAGCCTTCCCGGCTTTTTTGGCCGCTTAATCTTTCCGCCAGATTGGATCGGAATGCTGGGTTTGCTGCCAATTGCGATCGGGCTTAGCCGCTTGCTGAATTCAGAAACTGACGATTCGGAAGTTGAGGGAGAATTAGAGAAATCTGAGAACTCTTTTTTTAGCAATTTTCTGTCTCCTCAAACTTACAGCGTAGCAGCGGTGACGGTGGCCAATGGGGGCGACAATATCGGGATATATGTGCCACTTTTTGCTAGCAATACTTTAGAAAGTTTGGCGGTGGTTCTAACTGTATTCTTCGGGATGGTAGGCGTTTGGTGCTACGCTGCTTATCGGTTAATTCAAATGCGGGCGATCGCAGATACTTTGACTCGTTACGGCAATCAGCTTGTGCCTTTTGTTTTGATCGGATTGGGAATGGCAATTCTGGTGAAAAGCGGCACTCTGGCAAGCCCAACTTTAAGTATAATATCTTTAGTTGGGTGCGGTTTCTGTTTGATAACTATGAGCAGAAGTAACACCAGCGAAACAGAAGTTTAGAAAAATTGCAGGGACAGCACATGAATTGGATTGCAGCAGCGATTATTACCGGGATTACATCTTTTGCCGCAACCAATATAGACGATATGGTGCTTTCGATGCTGTTCTTCGCCCAGGTAAATGATACTTTCCGCCCCCGGCATATCTTTGTCGGTAAGTACCTCGGATTTGCAGCACTCATCGCTGCTAGTTTGCCCGGTTTTTTTGGCGGTTTAATTGTGCCGAAAGCTTGGATTGGCTTGCTAGGTTTGGTTCCGATCGCGATCGGCATCAGTCACTTAGTCAAGAGAGAAAATGAGGAAAATGACGTACAAGCCGTATCGGGCGAATTTAACCGTCAATCTAACTCATCTGTTCTGTCAAAACTCGCCAATCTTTTCAATCCCCAAACTTTGAATGTGGCTGCGGTAACAGTCGCCAACGGGGGTGACAACATCGGTATTTATTTGCCGCTGTTTGCTAGCAGCGATTTGCCGAGCTTGGTGGTGATTTTGGCGGTTTTCTCGGTGATGGTAGGTGTTTGGTCTTATGCCGCTTACCGGTTAACTCGCCAAAGGGCGATCGCCCGTATTTTGACTCGGTATAGCCAGGCTGTTGTCCCTTTTGTATTAATTGGCTTGGGAATATTTATTCTGATTGAAAGCGGTACGTATCGCCTGCTCCCGGCATTTCAATCTAACTAAGTATTCGCCAATTTTCTGCTACTTTCCTCCCTCTATAGATAGATAATTTGCCATAAATCATAAGTCCTAACTCATCACTTTTGCCTTAACAATTGTTTGCTTAAAGTTTGCGCTATATCGCTTGAATTTTATCAACAAATATGCTAAGTTAATAATGAAGTGAGTAACCAAGCTAAAAGCAGCTTCAAACTAATTTAGCCTCAAGTATTCACGAAAGCTGAAACCATCTTTTGAGCTAGCCAATTGCCCGACTTAGGCAACAATATACCTTTTGTCTCAATAAATTCTGTAGTAGTGGTGAATCCAACCAAGCTAAAAACTTGAGGATTAATCCATAAAATATCGCCCGAACACTTCGCCCCTACTCTACGCAGAGCGACTCTGACAATAGGTAGAATGCTGAAAAAACCGATTTTTCGCTTCTGCACAATTTGGTTTTTCCGACAAACCAGTTAAAGAGATATCGTTTTGGCCTAAGTCCTAAGATAGCAAGCAAACAGAAAGTTGGAAAAAACCTGACAATCTAGAAAAGGACAAAAATTGTGAAAATCTTCAAATTTGTTTTAGTGCTGTTGGTAATGGCCGCCAATTTAGTATTTGTTCCCCCCTCCTGGGCCGACGCTCCAAAAACGCCAAAATATGCGACAAATCCCGATTACATAGAGGTGACTCAAGCTCTAAACACTCTCAGGACAGCGAAAGATGCGCCCAATCTCGCCCAGACTTATACCCCTGAGCAACTTCAGCAAAAAATCTCTCAATTGGAGTTTCAAAAATACACTTTAGAAACGGGAAAAGCTTGGGGTCAGTGCCGCAACGAGACAGGAAAAACCCTGGCTGTCTACGGCCCGAAAGGCAAAAAAGCCGCTTCTTCTACTTACGAGAATGCCCTTTATTTTCTAGCTGACGGCCAAACAACTGAACATAAATGGGATTGCGATGGAATTTATCTGCCCAGCGATCTCAAAGCAACCGATTTAAGGTCTGTCGATAAACCTTCAGAAGAATTGACTGGCGGTCTAGCTGTTAAGATAGTTGACGGAACTCAAGTTGTAGCGATAGCTAATCCCGATACGGGCGCTGTAGAATTCAACGTTCCTACTGCTAAAGTTTTCCAGCCTGGGGATGCGAATTGGTTTGTTCCTGATGTGACTCAGGCTTACATAGATGCACAAGTTCCCAACGCACCAACTGAGGAAAATGATTAGTTTTGGTGAACTTGTAATGCGATCGGCTGTGTAAAGTTTGTTCCAACGCAACAACCCGCCGGGGAGCTATCCCCGGCGGATAATCGTCCCAGCAGAAATCTATCAATTTACCTTGATATTTGGAGTTAATATTAAAAGGCTAATCTATGCTATTAAATTGGAAATCCACGAAAGTAAATACAGAAAAGATTAGGCGACCAAATCCGTCGCGGGTGCGGGATCACTTGGCAAACGAGCGCACTTATTTAGCATGGATGCGGACAGCAATATCGCTGATGGGTTTTGGCGTTGTTATCGTCCGCCTTCGCACCTTCCATGCCCCTCTGCTGCCAACTCCCGGCAATGGTTGGAAGTTGGGTTTGCTTTTTTCAGCAGTGGGTTTGCTGACGGTGTTATTCTCAACTAAGCACTACTTCGGCGTCCGCCACGATATCGATTACGATACTTATGAACCTACCGATCGCTGGGTAATTCTTTTCAGTCTGGCGATCGCCATTTTAGGCGCTGGGGTAATTTATTATATGTTCACCGTTCCTTCTAGCTTAGAAGGTTTGATGGCACCTGAATAATGGTGACCGTTTAAGATGAATATTAAAGAGTTCGATCGCGTGCAATTATCGTTCCAACCGATGCAAGTAGATGATGAGAAACCAAAGCAGCCCAATCTGTCGCGGGCGATCGATCGATCGGCAAATGAGCGCACCTTCTTAGCATGGATGCGGGCCGCGATCGCCCTCATGGGTTTTGGCGTCGTCATCATCCGACTTCGCGTCGTGCAAATGCCCGCACATTACCGCCAGGCGATGGGGTGGAAGTTGGGTTTAATCTTTTCTCTAATAGGTTGGGCGACAGTCTTAATCTCAACTAAGCACTACTTCACCGTTCGCCACCAAATTGACCACGATACCTACAATCCCCCAGACGCCATGGTTTTATTTTTCAGTTTTGCTGTGGGCTTATTGGGAATTGGAGTAATTTATTCAATTTTGGCAACTGCCCTGAGCCCAAGTAGTTTTGTAATACCCGATTGATTGTCAACAGGAGTTAATCATGAATAGCGATATAGTTGCCACGAGTGCTTCCATTCTCATCTTAGGTGCTGCTATCTGGGCCGCATTCGTAGTGCTGGAGACTGTCGCGAAAATAGTCCCTAAATTGCTAGGCGTGACAGTTGCGATCGGGCTTTTGCTCGTTTACCTGCAATTTTACTGGGGTATCGATATTGCATATCTTTGGCAAACTGTCAAGCATTTGCCTGAAGCTTTCAATTTCTCGATCGCAGCCTAAACCCACACCAGGCAGCATTCTCAACAACCTCTCCCGGATAGATATTTTTCTACCGGAAACAAAGTATCTTCAGCCGATCACCAAGAAAATACGGTAACTCGATTGACTTACTAGACATAGCTCTGCAGGGATGCTAAACTACGGTAAGTCGATAGAGTTATGAGTTATCAACGTGGAAAACGCTAAAAAAGTCAGCAAAGAGTACCAGCTTGCAGAACAACTCACCCAACAGTTGCCACAAGCTAAAAGCTTTAAGGAAGTCTGGTTTAAAAAAATCCGAGGCGGGTTGCTTCTGGCAATTGGATATTTGCTATCACCGCTATGTTGGTGGAACGACATATTTTTCAATCTGCCAATTGCCTACGCCTTTGGGTATATCTTTAGTTGGCTTTCCCCAGATTTACTGTTTCCTTGCACAATTGTCGGCTACTGGCTTTCCAATATTGCGGGAATTCTGTTGATGCAGCTAGGAACTTTAGATATTGTTACAGACAAACCCAAGGAAAAAAACCTCAAAAAAGAGTTATTGACGGGTTTAATATCATCAACTGCCTTCACAGTTGTCATTGTGGCATTGATTCATTTTAATGTTCTCGATACTCCCGATTTCTTTTCCAGCCAACAGTCGGTTAACCTCAGCTCTGCTTTACCTGTGACGCTCGTCACTTCAAGGTAAAAAGTCGAATATAAACCCCATAAATAAATCGAGGGTTTTTAATCAGTTACACAGGTAGATATCAGAAAATCAGGGAGCTTTTGCACTACAAGTTATGTAGTTTTGTTTATTGGTCTTTACTTACTTTTACCAAAAATTCTGTAGCTGAAAGCGCGGTAAGTCTCAAGCGTTGAATAGCAAAATTCCTGACTAGAAAGATTGGAAGGCGAGTAAGATTTTGCTTGTGTAGCTGTGTTGCCGGAGCCGCGCCAGTTATCTATTTGTTGGTTGGTTGGTTGGCAGCGCTTAAATACACAGTTTTTGGGCATAACAGTGAACTACTTATTACTATCCTTTCTCAGCTTTTTTGTGGGCATTCTGGTTGGTTTGACCGGAGTCGGCGGAGCCTCGCTCATCACCCCAATGTTAATTTTCGTCTTCCAGGTTCCGGCATCAATTGCTATTAGTTCGGATGTCGTAGCTGCTACACTGATGAAAGTTGTTGGTGGCTTCAAACACTGGCAGCAAAAAACCCTCGACTTGCAAATAGTGAAGTGGCTGGCTTTGGGCAGCGTGCCCGGTTCGCTGACTGGCGTGTGGATTTTACACTGCATCAAATCCAGCGGCAGTCAGAACTTAGACAGCATATTGCTGCGCTGTCTTGGAGTAGGGCTCGCCCTCATTGTCGCTTTATCGCTGACCCAATTAGTGGTCAAAACATTTTTCCCTAATTTTAAATTGCCTTCGCCCCGTGAATGGGACTTAAATACTAATTATGGCCGTATTTGTACTGTGAGTGCGGCAGCAATTTTAGGCTGCATAGTGGGAATCACTAGCGTGTCTTCCGGTGCTATGTTTGCACTGTTGCTGATTGCTTTTTTCCGCCTGGATACTTCTAAATTGGTGGGTACAGATATTTCCCAGGCGGCAATTTTGTTGATGTTTACATCTGTGGGACACCTCAGCCTCGGAACGGTAGACTGGAGTTTAGTTTTGCCGATTTGGTTGGGTTCGGTGCCGGGAGTTTTGGTAGGTGCTAAATTCTGCCAAATTATGCCTCAACGCCCACTAAAGTTTGTAATTTACGGAATGTTGGCGATGGCTAGTTGGAAATTGTATCAAGTCTGAAAAGTAGGGTAATGCCAGGAGTATTGCTGTCAAAAATCCCGTAAAAACCTTTGTATATTTTGTTTATAGCCGAGTCGAGATCCCCCTAAATCCCCCTTAAGAAGGGGGACTTTGAGAAGAATCTTGTCCTCCCTTAAGAAGGGGGACTTTGAGAAGAATCTTGTCCCCCCTTTATTAAGGGGGGTGAGGGGGGATCTCGACTTCGATACAACAAGAGAGACGGTCGGTTTGACGTTAAGTTGTCACCAAGGCCCTACCTACAATTTAATAATTGCTGACTAATGATTCGAGTTCGCGGATCGTTGGCAATTCTAAATCTTTGAACAAGGCTGTACTGAGGTAGCGTTCGCCATAAGAAGGCTGCACAAAAACTATCAGTTTTCCCGCATTTTCGGGACGCTTGCCGACTTGAATTGCGGCACACAAAGCGGCGCCTGCAGAAATTCCTGACAAAAATCCTTCTTCTCTGGCAAGTCGGCGACTGTAGGCGATCGCATCTGCATCGCTAACTGCGATTACCTCATCAATTAACTCTGGTTTCAACACTTCTGGGATGAATCCTGCGCCAATCCCTTGAATTTTGTGAGCACCAGATTTGCCTCCAGAAAGGACGGGGCTGGTGGCTGGTTCAACTGCAATTACCCTAAAACTGGACTTTCGCGGTTTAATTACTTCAGCAACTCCAGTAATCGTACCGCCGGTGCCAACTCCAGCAACTAAAAAATCTACTTTACCCTCTGTATCTTCCCAAATTTCCTCAGCCGTTGTTTCACGGTGAATTTTTGGATTAGCGGGGTTGCGAAACTGTTGCAGCATGAAAGCATTGGGGGTTTCTTCTACAATTTCTTCCGCACGGGCGATCGCGCTTAACATCCCTTCATGTCCCGGAGTTAATTCCAACTGAGCTCCATAAGCTTTCAGCATCGATCGGCGCTCTAAACTCATCGTATCCGGCATCGTTAAAATCAGACTGTAGCCTTTCGCCGCCGCAATCATTGCCAAAGCAATTCCAGTATTTCCTGAAGTCGGTTCTACTAAAATAGTTTTCCCCGGTTGAATTAACCCCGCATCTTCTGCCGCATGAATCATGCTCGCCGCAATCCGATCTTTCACCGAAGCAGCCGGATTCATCCCTTCCAATTTGGCCACAATTTGAGCAACTACTCCTTCGGCTTGGGGAATTTTATTGAGCTGAACTAATGGAGTTCTGCCAATTATTCCTGTAACATCCTTAGCAATTCTCATGGCTTAATCTATCTCCCCTTAAATGTAGTACATGGGATGTGCTTGTTTGCGAACATCCCGCTGTTCGCACAAATCTTGTAATGTGTATTTCCCCAAAACAGCCCAAGATGCCTGTTGAGCTTCCTGCCAGATTTCTAGCACCGCAGTTTTTTCTATTGTTACAGATTCCGAAACTTTTTGGGCCGGGCCACTGCCCGATCCTTCGAGTGTCGAAAACACCTCTAGCAAAGTAATTTGCCAAGGATCTTTCGCCAGCAAATAACCGCCTTTAGCACCCCGCAAACTCTGGACAATACTTGCACGCCGCAGCACAGCAAGAATTTGGTCTAGATAGCGTTCCGGTATCTCTTGAGAAACAGTAATTTCGTTTACTGTTAGGGGCGAATCCTTCGGGTAGTGACTCGCCAGTTCCAAGAGCGCTAACAGGGCATATTGTACTCTAGAAGATAGTTCCACATTCCCCACTGGCGATCGAGTTTAAATTGTACATTATATAATAGTACATAATTCCGGTAGACATACAGGTGTTAGTATATTTTTATTACAAAAACGGTTGGAGAAATCCCGTGAGCAACGTAAATGTAGGGAATTTAAGCTGTCGGCACTGTCGGTATTACGAGCAGCACGGACACAGGGGCGGAAACTGCCTGATGCTCGGCGTGGGGGTACAGGGTGGGTGGAAAGCTTGCTCCTTCTTGGTTCCACCCTTTGCACCGTCTTGGGAACACCCCGAAGCGGGTAGAGCCCGAAAGTCTCAAATGTTGCACGGAGCGAGTATTTTACAGGCAATACCGCCTTAAAGTAATTGCTAAGTAGGTAGGCGGATATATGCTGTGTCATCGTTAAGTTTATTCATACTCACCTACTTGGCAGCAGTCAACAGGTGCGAGATATCGCTTCTGTTGGCAGTGAGAAGAAAGACATCAGGAGAAATATAAAAGCAAGTGCGATCGTCGCCCTTGCTTTTGAACTTATTGACAAGTCGATGAGAAAATTCAATTAACGCAAATTCGCTACAAATTATCTGTCTAGAGAACTCTGAATTTGCTCGAATATCGCATTGTCACCGAAGACATTCTTTTCCAGCGCATTCCTATCACCTACATCGGCGCTCGTAAACTATTAACAGTTAATAACCTTTTAGATTTCGTAGTGCCACACATCTGAAGGTTGCAGAATAATCCGGTGGAGCGGCAGACGATCGATCAAGCCTTGCTCCTCAAAATGACCGAGGGTGCGAGTGACAGTTACGCGACTTGTACCGATGATTTCTGCAATGTCCTGATGCGTTAAAATCATATCGATCAGATGTCCTTGCTCTACCTCAGAACCAAACCTCTTAGCCAGCCAAATTAATAGTTGATAGAGCATAAAATCAACTCTTTTGTAACCTCGCATTACCATAAAGTCTTCAGCCTGCTGAATGTGAGTGAGCAAAATATCTCTATTTAGCCAGCGCTCGCCCGATAGTAAAATTGCCTCGACTTTAGTGAGGCATTCAATTTGAAAAGGATCGCATTTTGATATCGGTTTGCCGATCGTATCACCAGGCCCCCACAATCCCAAGGTGATAATTGTGCCATCTTCAAGCCACGTTACAGTTCGCACTACTCCACTTTCAATCCGCCACAGAGCATTGCTTCTGTTGGGCAAGTGCGAGCGGCGAGGAAATATATGGCGGCTCGTTTCATCAAAAGTTTTAGTGGAAAGAGAAGCAATAGTCATAGCCAGTTACTGAAAGAATAAAAGTTAGTTTGTCCAATGACAGCAGGATAGTGTGGCTGGCAAAAATCTATATAAATTCAAGCTTTACTAGATTCCTGCACCATCTAAAAACTGGGTAATGAATAAATCCGAAGAGAGGAATAATTCATATTTTTCGACCTCTGCTTGCTCTGATTGAGTTGTTTTGAGCGGAGATAATTGAGATTTTAAAAAATCAACCTGCTCTTCTAAATCCTTAATTCTATCGAACAAAGCTCGAATCGCTTGAGCTTCCAAATCCGGTATGTCTTGAGAATTTTGAGCATCTTCCACCTGCTTTTTCCGAGAAATTATGCGACCGGGAATTCCTACAACTGTGCAATCGCTAGGGACATCCCGCAGCACCACCGAACCCGCACCAATCCGAACATTATTGCCAATTTGAATATTTCCTAAAACTTTAGCACCGGCCCCTACCACTACATTTTCTCCCAGGGTTGGATGCCGTTTTCCTATTTCTTTACCCGTGCCACCAATGGTCGCTCCTTGATAAATGAC
Source organism: Microcoleus sp. AT3-A2 (assembly GCF_036705685.1). NCBI lineage: Bacteria > Bacillati > Cyanobacteriota > Cyanophyceae > Oscillatoriales > Microcoleaceae > Microcoleus > Microcoleus sp. AT3-A2. Next base: position 931 of record NZ_JAUBVF010000047.1, on the reverse strand, counting down.
AGCATAATCTCCAACGATCGCAGTTTCGCCAATTACCACCCCCATGCCGTGGTCGATAAACACGCCCCTACCAATTTTCGCTCCTGGGTGGATCTCAATACCTGTTAAAAACCGACTCAGTTGGGAAATCAAGCGCGGTACAAACGGCAGCCCAGCGGAATAAAGCCAGTTTGCTATCCGGTGCAAAAAAAGTGCTTGCAGTCCGGGATAGCAAAATAATACTTCCAGCCAGTTGCGCGCCGCCGGGTCGCGTTCGTAAATAATTTGCAAGTCACTGAACATATTTAGTCCCGCCGTGTTTCGGTTATACAGTATCGGCAGTGCCGACGGTTTAAGCTGCATAAAGCAGTATTGGTTTTGGCATTATTACATATAATACTATAACTCTACCGAATTACAGTAGTTAATGAGAAAAAAATTTTCTCAGGCCCTTTCTAAGCTGCCTCCGATATTTTCCGCGAAACAAACGGTACAGCTTGTCTGACTTCTTGCTGCAGCGGAATCTCGATCGAGAATTCCGTCCCCAATCCCGGTGTCGAATCGCAGCGCAGCATACCTTTGTGCTTTTCTACGATAATTTTATAGCTGATTGACAGTCCCAATCCTGTCCCTTTTCCCACAGGTTTAGTCGTAAAGAACGGGTCAAACAGCAGTTTTTTGACATTTTCTGGCATACCGGGGCCGTTGTCAGATATCCGCACAATTATTTTATCGGGACTTGAATATTCTGTGGTTATGGCGATCGCGATCGGATTGGCTTTCGCTGCTTTGGGCCCGCGATCGAGGTTGTAACTCTCCAGGGCGTCGATCGCATTAGCCAGAATATTCATAAACACCTGATTTAATTGTCCGGCATAAGCTGTTCGACATCTAAACTGCATTAACTAAGTTACCTTTATTTTTTATTTTTCGGTTCCATTTTATAATTAGT
>NZ_JAUBVF010000046.1:21626-50926 GCF_036705685.1 Microcoleus sp. AT3-A2 | reverse complement strand
AATATTTTTGACTTTTTTTTAAAGGTATACACACCAAGGCTTTCGACACTTATTGTCGGCTCCGGTATCCTCTGCCTCACTCCTCTTTTAACTAAGGGGTCTTTTTTTTGACGAAAATACGACTTTGGGGCAGACTATCTCCCCCGCATGAGTAGAAGGACTCAGTGGTTCAACATAATGGGGCTTACTTAGAGTAGAGGTAAGGCAAAGTTAGAGTGTGAGGTGTGAGGCTGCATCATGGGGTTAGGATGACCGAAGCAGGCTGGTGCATGAGTCATATATATATATTTAAGTGGTGTTTGCATTTCTTGGACTTTAGTGAGGGAGGTTGAGGTCTCAGATTGAGCCGATCGCCCTTAACAATTCCTCTGATTCAAAATCCAGAAGTTGACACGACACCGTACTCTAACCCAGATCAAACTCCGAAAAATCGATCGCCCGCAAATACACTATCCTGAATTACGCCCCCAAACTCCTTCAGTTACCCCAGCTATCAGCCCTTGATGATCGAGCGCGAGTTGGTCTCTTCAACATCTACATCTAAAAAGTGCAACTGACTCTCTTCCTCAGTATTGACAGCAATCACCAAACCTCTATCCCCCCAAGGAGCGATCGCCCGGGGTGAGGCAGGACTGCTAAAATTCCCTACTTGAATCCCTTGACTGTTTAACACTTCTATCTGCCCCCCAAAATCGGCCAATACCCATCCCCAATTAGCCACACAAGCAGACACGGGCAAACTTTCAAGGGGAATTCGCGCTACCTTGAGCGGCCACAATTTCATCAACAGCACCGCCGCTTTACCACCTTGGGGAATTCCCAGCAAAGTATAAGGCTCAGGTGTCAATAGGATCTGTCCGACGCTGGCAGACAACCGCACAGAACCCACCGGCGTGCCGCGGCGAGTGTAAACTCTAAAAATAGTTTGGGGATTTTTTGGTTCGTTGTCCGGCCAAATTGCTAAGACGTGTCGCCGATCCAAAAAAATTAATTCTGGTAAATAGTGTTCTGGTAAAGGCACAGTAGCGATCAGCTTCAGGGCTTTTTCCCGATCGCCCGCAGTGCTGTTTCCCGCTAAAGAATAAAAACGCAGTTCGCCAGGAACCGCTACTGTCAACCAGTTACCGTGAGAGTCAATAGCAGCTTTTAAAGCATCTGGGCCTTGCCTAAAACCCATATCCAGCAGGCACTGAGGTTCCCAAGAGCGATCGTTGAGCCAGTAAAGTTTTTGCGGAGTGAGAACGCAGCAGCCGTGGGAAACAGGTAAAATGCCCCGCACGATTTCCGGCATTAATGAAATAGAAGTAGATATTTCTCCTGTAACTAGCTGTTTTCCCGGCTGAGACCAAACCTTTACCTCTGTACCTACAGCAGCATAGAGATATGTTTCAGTGGCAATTAAAGCGGTCAACGGTGCTGGAAGTATCAGTGGCTTGGGGTGCGAAAGCGCATAGCGGACAGTCCCAAGTAAATTAATCGCCGACAGTGATGCTTTTTCCTCTTCAACTTCTAGCAAAGACTCAGTTTCCGACTTCAGACTTTTATCACCACTTGTGGGATTTTCCCAAGGAATAATGCAGTCGCCCAATTGCCTAACAGCGGGGTCATACATGATCAGTCGCAGAGCTTGGGCCATTTGGGAAGCACTGGCAAAACGGCGGGCTGGCAGCTTTTCTAAAGATTTTTTAACTATTGCTTGCAAAGGTTCGGGGATGGCGTCGGGAAATTGCAAGCGTTGATTAAGGTGCGCCCACCTCAAGTCTCCGGGGGTTCCCCCGAAAGGGCGGTAGCCCATTAGCAATTCAAACAGCAGAATTCCTACTGCATATATATCTGACATCGGAGAAAAAAGACCGTAAAACCGCTCAGGGGCCATGTAAGCGGGGGAACCTACGGTAGCGTCGGGAGAAAGTTCTTGGTGGAGGCGAGTGGTACCAATTTCTGGCAGCCGACGCGCGATGCCAAAGTCAGACAGTCGGGGCGACCAACCTTTTGCCCCTAAAGTGAGGAGGATATTTTCGGGTTTGATGTCGCAGTGAACTACGCCTCGCCGGTGGGCGTAGTCTAAGCCTGCTAAAACTTCCATGACTAGCTGCAAACCTTCAAGCAGACGCAAGGGGCGCTCTTGTTTGAGCAGGTTGCGGAGGGTTCCTCCCTCGCAGTAGTCCATAACCAAGTACCTCCCTGTAGCTGTGTGTTCTAGAGCTCGGCAGGTAACAATGTTCGGGTGCTGCAAGGTGATCAGAAACCACAGTTCTCGCAAGAATTCGCTAGTTGGGGCTTTTTGATGACTAAGTTCTTTGAGAGCAACCAGTTGGCTGGTGAGGCGGGAGTCCTGGGCGGGAGCTTCTCGAACGCTGGCACAAAAGACTCGACCAAATTGTCCTTGTCCGACTAGCCCTAAAATACGGTACTTAGAATGTTGCATCGGTCTAATTATAGAAAAAGCTTGAGCTAGTATTAAAATATGTAAATAATTCTGACAAAAATTCAAATTTTTGAATCCCTCGCCAGGTACAGCCTATGTTATCTCAGGTTCATTCTCAGCCTCTTTGAGAGCGATCGCACAATCGCACCTACTAAAATCCTGTAGCTTCGGAATCACTATCAATCTTGCCGGATGCCGCTACCTGATCGGAAACTACCTGTGGCTGCTATTTTAGTCGATCGCGACTATTACAGTTTTTTCAATGCCATCGAGAAAGTATCTAAGGTTTTAGCTTTTCAAGGCGAAGCTGAGGAATCGGGGCGAGGGAACAGCGATATGACCAAAACAGAAGTGCGGTTATGTCATAGGGGTTAGAGAGCCAGAAGCCGATGCTGTCGTCAAGGCATCTTAACCTTTTTGAGTATTAGCCAATTTTTTTTGCGCTTTGAATAAGTTGATCGTAACTTGCTAAATACTGAAGTTGACAGGAGCAAACATCAATATGGTTAAAATTATTAAACTAGATCCAATTGCGGAGGAAATAGCAGTCGAAACCCGATCAAATATTTTGTCTGCCTTACTTTCCAAAGACTTAGACGTTCTCAAGGAATGCGGGGGGCGGGGAATGTGCGCTACCTGCCATGTTTACATTAAAGAAGGCATGGAAGGCTTGTCGGACATGAACCGCCGCGAGAGAAGGACGTTGGAAGTCATTACTACGGCTAAAGCCAATTCGCGACTTGCTTGTCAGGCTCAAATTATGGGCGAGGGTGTGGTTGTACAGTTGCCTGCGGGGATGTACATTAATGCTATTGAAAATGTCGAAGCTCTGATCGGCCGCCGGGCCCAGCAAGATTTATTACACCCAATTACGGGTCAAGTAGTTGTAGAATCAGGAAAGTTAATTACTCGTTCTATCGTGACACAGCTTAATGAAACCCGCTTTCAAGTAGGACAGTATTTAGTTCGCACTAAAGAAGCTTAAAACTGATATGTTTGTATTTTAGTAGTAGAGAAAAATCTATGTTGAGCCAACTTGCGCGTTTGAGCATGGAAGCAGACGGACGCTACGCCAGTGCAGAAGAACTCCAATTTTTGAAAGACTACTTTCAGTCTTTGAATCACCGGATGAGTGCTTATAAAAAACTTCAAGCCTCTGAAACAGAAATTATGCGGCAGGTGGAAGCACAAATGCTGTCTCTAGACCCTGGTTTATTTCGGCGGGGGGCTAACGATATGACTGAAAAGTGCCGTGGAGATATTGTGCGGGTGTTGAGGCATTCGGCGGCAGCACTGTTGATTAATGATACGGAACGATTGCGCGATCGACTACTACTTTGGTTGCAAACTATTTTAGGGGCTGTTCAAGTTAGAAATAGTGCGACCGTGACCTACGATGTGATGAAAAAGGTCCTCAAACAATATCTCACGGTGGAAGAAAGGAACCTATTTTTTCCGATTCTGGACATCAACCGTACTTTACTCGGTAAATAATCAAGGGAGTTGACAAGTTAACGCCGATAAACTGTGCCGTTAGGAAGAGTGGCTCCAATCAACTTCGCTCCCGTCAAGTCCGCCTCAGTGAGAATGGCTCCCCGCAGGTTGGCTCCTGTCAAGTCAGCTTTCTGCAAGTTGGCTTTACTCAGGTTAGCTTTGGTCAAGTTAATTTCATGCAGGCAAGAATTAGAAAGGTCAGCATTGATCAGGTAGGCTATACTCAAGTTGGCTTTGCTGAGGTTTGCCCCGCTCAAGTTAGCTTCCATCAGATAAGCACCGCTCAAGTTGGCTTCATTCAACAATGCCTCTGCCATATTAATTCCAGTTAAAAGTTTGCGACTCAAGTCTACACCGCCCAGATCTGCCCCGCTGAGGTTAATACCGCTTAAGTGGCTGCCATTCAAAGTAATGTTTCTCAGATAGGTTTTGCTGAGGTCTGCTTTGCACAAATTGGCTCTATCCAAACAAGCTTCGCTAAGGTCTGATCCGATCAAGCAGGCGCCGTTTAAATAGGCTTGAGTGAGGTTAGCTCGCCTGAGATTAGCTTTCAACAGGTTGGCTTTGCTGAGGTTAGCACGAGTTAAGTTGGCTCCGGCTAGGTTGGCTTTGGATAATTCGGCTCCGGTGAGCTGTGCTTCGGTCAAGTCTGCCTCTTTCAGACTCGCTAGACTTAAGTAAGCATCTTTGAAGTTTGCGCCGTTGAGATTGGCTTTAATCAGATAGGCTTTACTGAGGTTGGCCTCAGTGAGAACGGCTTTGGTGAGGTTAGCGGCGCTCATATCTGCACCTATGAGATTAGCATTGGGAAGAATTGCTCCGGTCAGGTTTGCCCAATTCAGGTGAGCTCCGGCTAGGTTGGCGCCGGTGAAATTGGCACCGATGAGATTTGCGCCGCTCAGACTGGCTGCCATGAGGTTGGCGCCGGTGAGATTGGCGCCGCTGAGGTCAGCTTTGCTGAGATTGGCTCGGCTCAGATGGGCTTTGGTGAGGTCGGCCCCGCTGAGGTTCGCACCGATTAAGTAGGGTCGTTGCTGGTGTTGGTTGAGGTTTGCCAAAATTAGAGTTGGGGCATCGCTGGAACGGTATAAATCGATCGGACTCAACACAATGCCGCGCAGATTTGCCAGTCTAAAATCTCTTTCGCCGGCTGCATATCGAGTTAGAAGTTCATTGGCGTCCATTAAGTTCTAGCAAAATGTTTGAGGTTTTGATTGCTTTTAAATTTTATGAATTTCTAAAGTAAGTTATGAATTTTCTAGCCGCTAGCTATAATCAGGTTTTATTTGAATTACTAAAACCTGATTTTTCAACTCAGAAGCTTTTTTATAATTTAACTCACGGTTTTGATGATACGGTGGATAATATGGGTGCAAAACAATCGATTTGACAGCTATTAACAAACTAATAGCTGTCAAAAAATTCAGTTTTTTTGGAAAAGTTGACTGAGAATATCTTCATGGTCTTTTCCTTCTTCGACCATAGAATCGGCAGGTTGGAGGCGATCGCGCAGCCCTAAAATAAAGCGGTTGCAGTCCGAACCCAATGATTCGCAAGATGTTTGCAGGCAGTGAAGTTCTCGACCCGTAAGCTGACTAAAGAACGAACTTAAAATACCTGCTTCTAAAAAACAGGCTGGTCGCTTAGACTTGGGAGCTGTTTTAGCAAAAAGAGAGTTAGCAATTTTTACTATTAAAAATCCATGTTCGGAATAGGTAGGATCAAGCTCAAATGTTCCCCATCCATGAGTTTTCCAACACTGTTGCAAGGACTGAAGAAATTCTACCATTTCCATTTCAGAAACTGGCTGGCCGTAGTATTCGCTGACTTCTTCGCAAAAACGCACGTAGAAGTTTTTACCCCACCAGCGACCGCAGTTGAAAAGCACGAGGCGGGAAGCTTGACCTGTTTCTTGTTCTAAGCCGATATAAATAGCTTGAATCAGTGTTTCTGGGAGTGCTAAGAGCCGATCACCCCGGCGGTTTTCGAGGAGGCCGAGTTCGAGGTCGCCTCGGACGTAGGCATCGCTGGCAAAGTAGTTTCCAGGGAGTCGAGGCTGTTTGAGTAAGTCGGCAATATTAATCATCGGGAATTGGGAATTGGGAATTGGAAATTGGGAATAAAGCTGATTATTTATTACCTTGGTCAATAATAATTGACTGCGCTTGGTCGAAAAATGGTTGCAATATAGCCCGGGCTTGCTCGGAAAGCAATTCTTTTATACGAGTTTGCAGCAGATTGCAAACAGTTGCTTCGATCTTTTGAGTTTGGTGGGCTTCGACTATGCCGGAAAGCCAGTCTACAAGGCGCTGTTCGAGAAAATTTTGATCGTTTAGCAGCATAGCCATAGCGCAGTACCGCAAGACTAACACCCAATGTTTGAGCGATCGTTCTAAGGTTTCTTGTTTTTCGTCGGGGAAAGTTTCTTGTAGCTTGTTGGCTACTGGTTGGAAGATGCTTGCTTCCTTCTCTCGCAAAAATTCGTAAATTTTTAAGCGCTGGACAAGGGTTACAGCTTGACGCTTAAAAGCTATGAGCTCTTCGCCTTTTAAAAAGCGGTTTTCTGCCTGATCCAGCAGCGCCTCAATCTCAGGGTGCATGATTTTAATTAAGTGGTAATCGGTAATTGATAAAAGGAAGGAAGTTCGGCAACGAGCAGTGTACGGGATTTAACGGATTTAACTAATTGATTTTGAGGAATGAGGAAAGAGAGGTGAGGGAACATGGATTAAGGATTGCCCTATCTTTCATTTTCCATTCCCTACACAGATTAAAACAGGTCGAATAGGTCATCAATGGTGACTTCTGCTTGTTCAGAAATAGAAATTACTGGCAAGGGTGGTGGTAGGGGTAGGGCACCTACTTCCGGAATTCCTTCCCAAGAGATAGCTTGAAAAAAGCCTGCTACTGGCTGGGTTAAACTCAGAAGTTGACCGGGGGTCGAGCCATTCGGGGTTTCTAAAGATTTTCCCAGCCAATTATAGTGACCAAAGAATTCTTGGACAGATTGGTCCAACCATGAAGTTTGACTTTTCATCTTTCTTCCTGCCTGGAGAAATCCACCATTGCACTTTTGAGCGCGAAATTGGTGGGAGGAAAGGCAGGGCAGGGGATGTGCCTTTCCAGGTTGTTTACCGCAATATTTCACCGTGTTGCAGTCGATTTTGAATATCGCGGGCGTTGGCACCTTCGTTGAGCCAGAATGCTGCTGCATCAATTTTATCTGGGTTGCCAAGCAGGAACTTGCAATAGGTTTCTCCCATTGAGTAACATTGGAGTTCTATGCAGCTCAGAGGCTTTTTGACTAAAGAGCCGAAGAAACCGGCGAACAAACCGGCGTATAGGTGACAAACCGGTTTGCCTACGTCGCCCAAAGTGCGAGCAACTGCTGAGTCAAAGAGGTTGATGAAGATGCAGCCGTGTTTGCGATCGCTCATGTCCACTTCCCAGCGACCCCAACCTTGAGCCGTGAAAGGCCACCACCAAGTTTCTAGCAGAAACATGAGATTTGACTGGCGAATGTTCTGGCTGTATTCGGCACTAAACCATTTTTGAAAAAATTCGGAATCTTGGAGTCCCCACTGGCAACCAATAGTATACATGATGACAGAGGACGCGGGGCCGACTTCTTCTTCGAGCCCCTCCACCAAACCGATAATGAAGTCTTCGCTGGTAAAAATGTTGCGCGACTGATTCCAGTCGTCAATTGTACCCATCTGGCGATCGAAGGCAAAAAAATCCTGAAACCTGTAGTGGCTGTGAGTTTTAGGATGCTTTTGCTTCAGTAGCGATTCGCTGTGGGGGGAGATTTCTTTTTTGGCGGTAGAGACCATTGGCGGGTTATTCCTTTTTGGTGTAGTTTGGTGAAAATTAGAGTCAAATAGACTGGCCTGTGTATCCAATTTAACTTTATTTTTCTAAAGGCAGGCACAGGGGATAATTTTTTTACTGCCATATAAAAATTAAATATTCTAGGATGCTAAATTTGGGGGCTTTTTGGGAGTTCTGCCTTCGGACAACTGCTCTCTGAGTGCGGGCAAAAGTAGGTATAACCTTAAACGGGTATGTGTTATCGTTTTGTGCAAGCTGTCCACTATATATATAGGGCATATGGGGATGAAAAATCACGCTTGTATTGCAATAGGCATCAATCAATATCAGTTACTCCAGCCTTTGAGTTATGCCCAAGAGGATGCAGAGGCCCTGTACGGTTTTTTGACTGAGGAGGCGGGTTTTGCGCCGGATGGATGTCTGCTGATGACCGATAGCTCGCCGTCGCTGTGGGGTCAATCTACATATCCAAATCGGGAAAATATTCTGAGATTGACCCAAAGCCTATGCGCGGAACATGTGCAACAGGGAGATTTACTCTGGTGTTTTTTTAGCGGCTACGGTGTCAGTTATGAAGGTAAGGATTATTTGATGCCGGTTGACGGCAATCCGGCTGACATTCAGGGTACGGGGATTCCGGTAGAGTTGCTGTTGAATACTCTGAAAAACGCTCCTACGGAAACGGTATTGGTGCTGGTTGATATGAATCGCAGCCAGATTGTGAAAGCGGGGGAAACGATCGGCTCTCAAACGGCCGAGCTGGCCCGGCAACTGGAAATTCCGACGGTGCTTTCTTGCCGCCCGAATCAAGTTTCGCGGGAAACTTCAGCTCTGCGTCAGGGATTTTTTACGACGGCGCTTTTGGAGGGGCTACGATCGGGACAGTGCATGACCATTAAGGGTTTAGACCGTTTTTTGAGCGATCGACTGCCGGAGCTGTGTGACCACCATTTGCGTCCGAAACAAGAACCTTTGATGGTGGTGAATCCTCCAGGAAAGGCTAATTTGGTGATTTTGCCCGATGCTTCAGGGATACCAACTGCTGCGTTGGCCGGACGCAACGGCAATATGAACGTTGCTACGGCTGATGGGTTCGATCGCCCGCAAATGGCGACGGCTACCGCTCGAATGGATCTGCCTCCGGCAGTTCGCAACGCTCAGGATTCGCCGGTTGAGATGCCGCCTGTGCTGCAGCCGAAGGCCGTGGTCCCTGCTAATGGGGGGGGCGATCGACCGAACTTGCAAAAGCCGGAGGATGAGCATAACGGGGGGTCGGATAAGTCATTTTTGCAGCAGCTAGTTTTATGGAGTTCAGCTACGGCTTTGGTGCTACTGTTGGGTGTTTTTGTGACGAACAAATCAATTTTTGTTGGTCAGCAAGAAGGAGATCCTCGATCGCCTGCTAAAAATGCCGAAAACTCTGGATCTCAAAAATTTACTGGTACTGGGGGGTCACAGAACCAACCGCGGGCGGTGCAAGCGGGGACTGGAACCAAGCAGCCACCATCCAGCCAGCAGGTGTGGGCTGAGGCGAAAACTTTCCTCAAAGATGGTTCGGCTTCTAGTTTTAATAGAGCGGTGGTTAAGGCTCGAACGATTCCGGCTAGCGATCCGCTCTACCCGCAGGCTCAGCAGGATATTGAGCGCTGGAGTTTAACGATTTTGGATATAGCTAACGGGCGGGCTGCTCGGGGCGATTTCCAGGGGGCGATCGGGGCGGCTAAATTGATGCCTGATGTCAATAAGCCTGTGTACAATCAGTCGAAACAGGCGATCGCTCAGTGGGAGGAGCTATCCAAAGACCAGGATGTAAATGCTGCTTTGCTATCGGCTGCTAAGGGTCAAATTAAGCGGGGGGTTGCCTCTTCTTACAGTAAAGGCATCCAGCAAGCTAATAAAATTGAACCCGGTCAGCCGAAGTATGAAGAAGCTCAACAGTTAATTGGAGAGTGGAGCGAAAGTATTCTCAAAATTGCTCAGTTGCGCGGCTCTCAAGGAAAGCTGAAAGAGGCAGTTGAAGCTGCTTCGCTGGTGCCGTCGGGTACTAAGAGTTATCAGCCGGCTCAGAAGGAGATCGCCAATTGGAAAACTAAGCTCCAACGCCAGCAGAAAAAAGGTTGATTTAGTTGATAATTTCTCGGTTTCCCACCGGGAAATTATCTTAGCGACTGGCTGAAGTAGGCCGATACCTCTTGATGCTGCAAAAAGAGATCTACACATCGATAATTTAAAACCAATAATTTTATTCCCCATTTCCCCTCCCCAGCTTCTGCGCGAGGGGATTTTCTATGCTGCCTAGCCGGTTCGTTTTTGTAGAGTGAAAGATATCGTATGGGCTGGTTAATTGGAGCTGCATAATAGTGGAATGATTTGGATTTTTTTTTGATGGGCCCATGAGCCCGAAGGCGTGTATTTTCAAAGCAGGCGGGACGCCTAACCCCTACTCATTACAATAATCTTAAATTGTGCAACGCCGATTAATTAATATCTTTAATTCACGTCCAGAGTTCCCTAAACCGACGCATCCAACGTCAAAAAAGATTTTTTTTAACAATAAAAATGACTGTAAATATATATTGGTTGATGAGGAAAGAGTTTTAAATTACTTAATTTTGATGGATGGTCAAAAAAGTTAATTTATGTATTTTATCACCTAGGGTATTAGCTTAATTTAGAGTTAATTTTAACTTTAGTGACAGAAAATAGGGCTATATCAAATTGCTATCTAAGGAGAATAGCTAAGGCAAAATCGCCTTAAAAAATCGGGATGCAGAGTTACTTTTTTTTATGTCTCTTTGTGGGCTATTAGGAGCGATCGACTGATGGAAGACTGTTTAAACTTGTGCTGTTTTTAAATTCTTAGCAGTGACAGATATGTTATGAATTATACAAAATGAGCCGTTACTGGCAATTCTCGCGGACGAGCGATCGCCCCTAATGAATTCAGGAAACAGATTCAGCGCCACACAGGACAAAATATCTGGATTCACAAGCTGCGAGTCTTCGTTGACCCGGAGATCACAAAGCTGCCTTAATTAACACAAATAGGGGCTTTGCAAGAAAATTCAAAAAATTTTTCCTTGGCAAATAAGAATAAAAATTTGCTCGCTTATTGTAGCCCCGGTAACAACACGTATGCCTGAAGTTATAGTCCACAGCCAAGTCTACGGGACAATCTAAATCAATAGGGTGATGTGGCAGTGTCCGGGTGTTAAGAAGGGCGATCGAAGAGGAATGTTCACCGAGCGATCGCTTCCCAATCGGGGAGTGTAAAACCTAGGAAGGCAAGGAATTGGAGACAATCCTGAACTTTTTGAGTTCAGGAAAGTAGCGTTAGCACTAAACTCTGCCGTATTGTAGAAAGCGAGCCAAATTTGTAACAGTTCTTAACTATAAATAATTCTGCCAAAACTGCTAGCATAGTGACACTTTTGCTAGCAAAAACAGATAAAGTAAATAAAGTTGGCTAGCTCTAGACGCCCCGATCCCCATCCAGGGGATGTTGAATCAATTTGATTCATACCAAGTGGTTTTAGAGTTACAATCGGAAGCAAAGCATCGCTATTTAACTGAGTTCTTTACTTACTTTTAGTTTCAGCTATGAACGTGGATTTTATCAAAGCCCAAGTCAGGTTGCTACAGGGTGCAAGTTCATCGGAGCGAGAAACCCTTATGAAAAACATCGGCGTCTGTGCTGGCGTGATCCGACCAGGAGAGTACGTGACTCCGCAACGGAAGCACGCCATCACTCTCTGGCTGCAAACAAATGCGGTTCGCCTCCGGCTTCCCCAACTTCCTCTGGACTTATCGGGCCAAAAGCCTTAACAGGGAAGTAATCAAGACGTAGCGACAGAATCAAAGAAATTAGTCAATCTTACCTAAAAGTGCGTTTTTATTGAGCTGTACAGGATCAATGAAACACGATTAAGATTGAAAAAATGTTTGTAGGGAAAGTTGGGCTCGAAAACACGCCTGTGGACAAGAAGCGGCCGACCGCTTTGGTAGAAGCAGGAAGTGAACGTCAAACCTGCTCTAAAAGTAGATTTGAGTAAGTTTCACAGAAGGGATTATTCTGCACAACTATAACCTGGGTTATTTGCTTTTAGATTTGAGATTCACGATTTAGCTGGTACTGGATAAATTTGCTATTTGTGGATCGCCTGAAAAATTATCCTATTCAATAGGTATAACTAATTACAGGGGCAGTCATTGAACTGCCCTTACTTTTGAACCCCGATGCGAAATTGCTGCAAGTTACAATAAACGCATCTACTTTTAGATAGAGTTTAGGTCAACTCTCATGTAAGCAGCAGCGGCTCTATATTATCTGGTATGTTCGAGAGAAGGGGAGAGGGGGAGAGGATTTGACGAGCTTTAATAGGGAATTAATATCATCAAACAGAACGAGTTATAGCAACCCTTGCGGGAGTCGTACAAAGATGTAGGGATAGTGCCTTTATTTGCCTACCCCTGCCTCATGGGGACAACCACGGGGGGTTTGCCCCCACAAGAATTACACAAAGGATTTAGGATGGCTATATTACAATTCACTGGCTTTCTAATATATCTTTCCACAAAAATACTGTGAGCAAAAAACAAAAATTTCCTTATTTAGTTGGTTCCCGATGGACTTCACACCAAAAAACTTGGGGGTGGCGACACTTTCAAGTGGTCAACCGAAAAAACGAAGGTAAATGGGTATTTGCAGAAATGGTGGCGGCTTGCGATCCAAATGTGCGTTTTTGGCTGAACGCCGCACAGCTCAAAGACCGATCGCTCTGGCAAGCTGGATGGCAGTCTACGCAAGAATTAGAGGAATTAGAAACTGCAGACTAAAAGACAGGGCTGTGGGGTAGAGTGAGGGGAAGTTCCGCCGCCTGCTGCTATCGTTCCGCTCCAAACCAATACGGAGTGAGACTTTCCCGGTTTTGAAAAATATTTCACCAAGAAATTGGTGGGAAAAATCATAAGTATGTAACAAAACATTAAGTACGGCGATCCGAACTCAATTTAATGCGTTTTGTAGGGTAGTGTACTTTTTTTCTTTAAAGCGATAAGTTAAATTGACTAAGGTCGATCGTCCCATATTTCCAGTGGCACAGGGCGCAACCTTCCCGCTACTTCTACACTCGGCCAATTCGGATCAAAAGTCAAATTTTCCAACGTTCCATCGCTGTGAATTACAAACGTATCCTCAATTTTTGCTCCCGACAAACTCGGATTCCAAGCCACAGCCATATTTTCTGCCAAAATATCTGAAGTAGCTGGATTCGCCACAACTTCCCGCGCCAAATATCCAGTAGTTCCGCCTTGATGGTGTTCCCGAATTGCTTGAGGATATCCGTGCTGTTCGTAAGTAGTTTTCAGCGTATCATAAACCGCATTCAGCGTTACTCCCGGCCGGCAAAAATTTAGCGCCGCGGCTTCAATTTCTCTGACTTGTCGGTGCAACTCTGAATGCTTTTCCCCAAGAAAGTCAAAACTGACAAATCTGGTTAAATTTGCATACAAACCCCATCCCCTAGCGCAAAATACTAACATTGCTTGCCGCCCAATTTCTTCGGCGGTAGCTGTGGCGTGGCGGTACAGCGGCAAACGCCTTTCTCCAGCAACTAATGTCAGGGCTGGATGCAAACCTCTCGCCCACAAAGCCTCTGCACCGGCTCCCGCTAGCTGATACTCTGTCCATGTTGGTTTTGCTGCGGAAAGTACCTCTGTCATCGCTTCGCTGGCTAAACGCCCGACTCGCCGGTATCGCTCTAATTCGCTTGACATCATTGTCTGTTTGCGGGATTGCAAAGATCCGATTATTGGCTTTTCTTGGGAAGTTGGCCGATCGCTCATCACGTTACCGCCACCAGTAATTTCTTTGACAAAAGCTTCGCGCTGTGCAACATCAGCCCAAGGATAGATGTGCATTTTAAAGTTGGCTGGCAATTCCTCGTCCTGCAAGCGTTGAGCTTCGATTTCATCGGTGAGAACCCAAGCGTTTTCGGCAGTAATTAATATTTCTGCAACTCCGGTTTCTGCGGTTAGCAATACTGTATGGGAACCGCCGGCGGTGGCCCAGGCAAACCAGTCTGTACCGCGCAAGCGAAGGGATCTCGCTTTTGTTTCGGTTAAGGCTTTGCGGATGAATTCGAGTTTGCTTTCAACTTCTGGGTTTAATGAGTTTATCATATATGAAAGAAGGAAGATGGAAGAAGGAAGATGGAAGATGGAAGATGGAAGATGGAAGATGGAAGATGGAAGATGGAAGAAAATCACTGATTTTAGTTAAAATTTCCCAAGTCTAAAATCTAAAATCTAAAATCTAAAATCTAAAATCTAAAATAGATTGACGGATACGGCTTGCAATTCTTTAGCTTTTTCTTCGGGTAAAGCGTCGTTGGCAAACATTCCGGCGGCGAGTTCGGTTCCTGCGAGGTATTTTAATCGATCGCTCGATCGATAGGGCGGATAAAATTGGGCGTGCAAATGCGCTTCTGGATGGGGTTTCCCGTCTGTGGGCCCTTGAAACCAAGCCATCAAATAAGGGAACGGGCGATGCCACAAACCGTCGTATTTGAGGGTGACTGTTTTTAAGGCCTTAGCGAGCGATTGTCGCTGTTTTTCCGTCAAATCGATAAATGTAGCAGCGGGGGCGATCGGGGCAATCCACACTTCGTAAGGGTAGCGGGCACAAGCGGGGACAAAAGCGATCGCCTCTTCGTCTAAATAAATAATTCGCTGTTTGTCGGCAATCTCTTTTTGAATCAAATCTTGCAGCAAACCGCTACTGTTTTTTTGATAGTAAACTGACTGAGTTTCTAACATCCGCGCTGGCACCGGTGGCACGAACGGATAAGCGTAAATTTGACCGTGGGGATGGTGCAAAGTTACTCCGACTTCGACGCCGCGATTTTCAAAGGGCAAGACGTATTGAATTTCGGGATTGCTGCCAATAACTGAAGTGCGATCGGCCCATACTTCTAACAGCAATTCCAAGTGAGATAACTCCAAAGATCCCAAGGAAGCCAGCGGATCTTGAGTGAAAACAACGACTTCGCAAATGCCCTTTGCGGGCAAAGTTTCTACAATAGTTGCAGGTGCGTTTTTTGCTTGCAAAGTCATCGAGGGAAAGCGGTTGTCAAACACTGCTACATCGTACTCTCCCGGCGGCAATTCTGTAGGAAACTTAGGGTTAATTGTAGCTGCCAGGGGGTTGTATTCCGGCGGCGGCATGAAAGTTCTTCCCTGACGGTGGCTGGCGTATGCTACCCATTCCCCCCGCAAAGGATGCCAGCGAAAGTGCGGGTTTGCCTGTACGGGTTCATTGCTGGGACTTACGGCCACGATACCTTCTGGGATTGGGTAGCGACTGTACAGTGTGAGTGGGCGGCCGTCTGGTTTTAGCAATGTTTGGGCGTACATTTTTTGTAGGGGCGGGCGATCGCGTTTAATATATGTTAGGAGTATAACTTCGTGCTTTGAAAGTCCGCCCCTACCTAAAGTCGCAAATTATGTTAACAAGTTTAGTTTGCAGTACCAACCTCAGCCGATCGTCTGCTATTGTAGAACGGGCCCCAGAGCTCGGCTCTGGATTCAATTTAAATGCGTAGCAGCTTACGATCGCAATTCTCAATTACCCAGTATATTTATCGATCGACCATTCGATCGAGCTTTTCCTTAACCAACAAGTCTAACAACGAGCGCAACACAAACAAGCCACCGAATCCCGAAACCGCAAAAGCTGCGATCGCCCCCGTTTGATATCCGCCCACTAGCAGCACTGCACCCGACAAAAACACAAAACCAGTCAAACAAGCGAAAATTAGAGTTTTCAGGGCTAAATTAATGCGTTTCAAGGCTCTTTCGCTCTCTAGATTTCGCACTCTAATTTGCAGTTCGCCCTCTTCAATTCGCTGCTCCAAACGCTTGAGATAAACTTGCGATTTGCTCGGCTGCCGTAACTTATATGTAATAAAACTTCGCGCTTGCCTTGCCAATTCTCCGATCGCATTTCCCCGCCCCTTGCTCACCGCAATACTCTTGACAAAAGGCTGAGCGGATGCTAGGAAATTGTAGTTAGGGTCGAGAGTTCTAGCAATGCCGTCGAGAGTCGTGACTGACTTGACAATAAACATCATTTCTGCAGGCAAGCGAAACGGTTGCTGCTCGAACATGATGTAAAGTTCGTTCTTAATTTCATTAAAAGCTTGAAAGTCGATCGGCTTATCAATAAACTTATCCAACAGAAAAGCAATCAGCCTGCGTACCGGCATCATATCCGGCATCGGCTCAACTAAGCCGATCGAAATTAAAGTATTGAGTACCTCGTCAGTATCCTTTCTCATCACAGCAAAAAAAGTCTTGACCATTTGGTCTTTAGCCAGAGACTTTATCTCAGCCATCATCCCAAAATCGTAAAAAATCAAGCTACCATCTTCTGTCACCGCCAAATTTCCCGGATGCGGGTCAGCTTGAAAAAAACCGTCTATTAACAACTGCTTCAAGTAACAGCAAATTCCGAGTTGATTGAGCTTCACAATATCGACTCCAATCGCCTCTAAACTAATTCGGTCGTCCACCTTAATGCCTGGTGCGTATTCTAGAGTAAGCACTTTTTTAGTAGTGTATTGCCAGTAGACTTTCGGGACAATAACTTGAGGATATTCTCGAAAATTATGGCTAAAGCGATCGGAATTTTTACCTTCTTGCACGTAGTCAATTTCTTGATATAAAATCTTAAAAAACTCGTGATAAATAGATGCTAGGTCATATTTGCGCGTCCCAGGCAAATAGCGATCGCAAAAACGCATCACTTGGCGCACCGCCTTCACATCCAAATCAAATAAACTTTCCAAACCCGGACGCTGCACCTTCACAATCACATCTTCCCCGGTGTGCAGCCTCGCTTTGTGCACCTGTCCCAGACTCGCAGCAGCAATGGGCGACGGGTCAAAATCGCGGTACAAAGCATAAATATCCTTGCCTAACTCTGATTCTACAAGAGCGATCGCCTCTTCGGAACTAAACTGAGGAACCCGATCCTGCAACTGTTCGAGTTCCTTCACATACTCAAGCGGCAGCAAATCCGCCCGAGTCGAGAGAGACTGCCCGATTTTAATAAAAGTCGGGCCTAAATTCAGCAAAGTATTGACCAACCAGTGAGCGCGAATTCTTCTAGTTTGAGGCGAATTATTTTGCAGCAGTGCATCCCACCACAAAAAAAACATAAACTTTCCCGCCGCTGCAAAAATGTCTATTTGCCGTGCCAGTGGCGAATATTTAGAACGTTGCCAACGCAGGGTTTTAGGTGCAGCTTTTGTGAGCATAATATTGGCGATCAAATTCCATGCACCGTGACAATTTTTAGGGACAATCCAGGACGCAGAAACCCGTTTGTACGAAAAGACGGGTGGCAGGCCTTTGAAGCAGTTAAAAACTCAGTTTATTTGGTCTATACTGCGTAATATCATCTCCGACTATACAATTATAATTAAGTTCCTAGTAAGTAATGAAAGTCCTGATTAATTCATAAATAGAGGACAGTCGCACTCACTAAAAACACGCGCTAATTACGGGACAATAACCAGACATAATATAAGTTCTGGGAAAAATCAGCAATCGAGAACCGGCAATTTAGACGGCAACCAGATCAAAAATTCAAAACTGAGGACTTTGGTAGTGTTTACGACATTTCCCAATCTCCCTCTTCTGGCAAGTCTTCTAGTTTCGCCTGTTCGCTGCCAATTCCCAGCAGCTTCTCAACCGAACTATTCTTCTACATTACAGAGTTCCGCTGCAAATTGCGGCAGAGTCAGAGTAAAAGATGTGCGCCACAAATTGTCAGATTCTGAACTTTCTGCCGGACAGCTAGATACATCAATAGTACCATTCAAGTGCTGCACTAAACACTTTACCAGAGCCAGACCCAAACCCGTACCGGCGATAGCTTGGTCAGTAATGCCAGTGCCACGGCGGAACTTGTCAAAGATGTGGGGCAAATCAGCCGCAGAAATGCCGCGCCCGAAATTAGAAATGCTCAGGACAATATAGCCGGCTGCCTCAGACGCCTCCAAAACTACCGTCGTTCCAGAAGCAGAGTATTTTCCAGCATTCGTCAGCAGTTCCAGCAGTATCCGATTGAGAATGTCGGGGTCAGTTTCCCAGCAAGGGGTTAACTTGGGCAAATCCACCTTCAGAGTTAATTGCTTATCCGCCCACTGTTTTTCAAAATCCCCAGCTAAATCTTGAAATAAACGGTTGAGATCGATTTTGCTTAGAGAAATCGGGACTTGCTGAGGCTCAAACTGCTTGAGGGCCAGCAAATCATTAACCAGAGCAGTTTCCTTAGAACACTGCTGTTCTAGAATGTCGAGATACTTAGTCCGATTCGCTGACGGCAGTTCAGCTTGTTTGAGCATCAGAATCGCCAGCTTCATGATTGTTAAGGGGGTACGCAACTCGTGACTCAGAGTGCTGAGAAACTCCTCTTTAATCAGCTTCAATTTCCGCATTTGTTCTAGCTGATTGGCAGATTGTTCGTACAGTTTCTCCTGCAGGTCTAGACTTTGCTGCAACTGAGAGGTTCTGTCGAAGACTACGGTTTGCAATTCCTTAACCGTTTGAGTTTGGATAATCATCTTGCTCGCTTGAGCGCTGACTGATTCGAGAACTTCTAATTCTTCCGGGATCCAAGTGCGCGGATCGGAGTGCTGCAAAACCAAGAAACCCAAAACTGTTTCCTGGCAGCTACCGCCCGTGAGGGGAACCAGCAGCAAGTCGCGAATGCCTTGGAGTTTCAAAATTTCTGTGGCTGCTTCTTGTTCTTTGCCGATTAATGCGCCTGCGTCTGCGAGGGCGAGGGGTTTTGGTGCGCTGTGGAATGCTTGGTGGCACAAATTAGATTCTGACAGCCAAAAAGCGGGATAGTTATTTGGTTTTGAGTTGGGGATTTTGGATTGGGAATTAGCAGTTTTATCTTGGTTTTTTGTTTTGGATGTTGAGCTTTTTTTTCCGGTAGCGCTTTGTGCTATTGCCTGTTTCTTTGGAGTTTTTTTTACAACGGATTCGCAAACTAATTCGACTTTCGCTTTGGGAGTTTGATTGGGGGAGCGAGTTGTAAATAGAGGATCTGTATATTTCAATAGCAGGATTTGGCCTCTATCTATTTCCAGGGTATCGACGGTATTTTCAATAACTTGCTGCAATATTCGATCGACTTCTGAATTGGTGTCGATCAAGGCAGCAACTGACCTGAGTAGATTTTTGTATTTAGCTTGTCGCTGTAACTGTTCGTTTAAGCTGGCAATTTCTTGAGTTTTTTGAATGTGAGAAATCGCGCTGCCGATCGCGTCTGATGCTGTTTCAAGGTGCTGCCGATCGGCTACCGACCACTCGTGAGGTTGCGACTTACCAACAATGATCATGCCATTTACAGCCCCTCCAAATCGCGCAGGCCCTGCCAAAATTGCCCGAAAAGGCAGCGCATTCACAGGGGAATTGGGCGATGAAGCAGCAGGAATATCCAGATAGTCGGATATCGCCACTATCTCGCCGTTTGCTAGCACGTCTGCCCAAACGGGATGTTCGAGTGATATGCTAGGCGGTTTTAATCTTGTGGTTTGGGGGTATTCCGGTGTTTCGGTGGAATCGGCAACACCGGCAACATAGGCGAAATCGCTGCTATTTTGCCAGCAAGCATTCGGATTTACTGCTTTGTGGTCAACCACAGCAGCAACAAAACAGAAATCTGCCCCCCATGCAACCCCCAAAGTATTGGCTATTTGCTGCAGCAGGAGTTCTTGATCAAAGCTGGTGGCGAGAATTTGGCAAATTTGTCGCCCAAGGAGGGCAGGATCGACCTGGTACTGCATAAGACGATCCAGAAATTTTTGGACTGATACTGGTTCTGCGATTTGCGGTAAATGCAAAGTGCAAGACTCTGAGGGCGATCGGTCGATCGAAGTAAACTCTTGATTTCCCTGGCGATCGATCATGGCAACCAAGCCTTTATTCTAAGATGTTTGAGCCGGCTCCCGCTGCAACAACAAATATAGAACCTCTCAATAACTGTCGGCTTGACCGTTATGAGCCTGCTTTCTGTGTTTGTGCAGCCGGTCGGCGGGTCGCTCGTTATGTAAAAATATACCCAGATCAGACCGAGTTCTATTTTCCTGTTTTTTACCCTTGGATCTGTACGGAGTGAACTTTACCATCCTTTACCGGATGATAATCAATCCCATTCCCGCTAATTTTGACGGTTATTTAGTATAAAGCTTTTCTAGAGACCGCTTAGTGACACCCCTCTTCTTAGTGTGTGATATTTCCTATTTAAGTTTGTGATCCTAACAAATTTTTATTTTGATACAAATCCGCCGATCGAGTGACGCAGATCGCAAAAATTCAAAATCCCAAAATTATCACTCATAACATAGCTGAGAGTTTCCGAGTTTTGACTCAAAAACTCATTTTTCACAATACCTAGAGCAGCATGGTGGACTCTAAGGTTAAATTTATCCGACTTACCTGCTTACTTATTTTGTGCTTCCTGTTGGGCTTTATCGCTATTTTGGCGATAAAGTGCCGTCCGGTTCTGAGCCGTTGTGTAGCGGGGATGTTTGGAAGGCACGGCCGCCATCAAATCGGAAGCTTGCTGCCACTTAGCAGCTACGACTAACCAATCCTGGCGAGATTGAGCGGTTTTGCCCTGGGTGGCTGCTTGTTCGGCTACTCGCACTGCTTGGGCAAAAGAGTCAACAGCAGAATTAACAGTCTCCTTAGAAATTTTCAAAGCAGATTTTGCCTCAGAGGAAGCGGCAGTGGCAACTGCTTGGGTGCTTGCTTGTGTGCTGTTTGGCACTTGGGAATTAAGTCCTTTGTGGATGGCGGCCGCTGCTGCAAGCAACAGCACAGTCAAACTGATGCCGCCGACGATACCGCGCTGAAATTGCCGCGGTTGCTGCATCGATCGAGGTATAGCGATTCTCGGCAAAGCCCGCTTGCCTGCTTGAGCGTGGCGTTCGTGATAGGCGGTGGCTAAACGCTTGAACAAATTGGGCTTTCTGAGTTTAATTTCTTGAGACCACAACAGTTGATTATCGGGATCGCGGCTAATTTCTTCGAGCCACAGCAGTTGGTGTTCTCGCACAAGCCGGCTGTTGATGTTCACTCGGCGAATATTGCGGGGGGAAATGCGTTCCAAAATTTCTCGGACTCGATCGACCAAACTCGACTGTTCGAGCAGTTGGGGCGTTGCAGCTTCGCACAGCAGTTGCAGCACCCCGTCCGCAAACACAGCTCGGGCCCTGACCCCTATCAGTGCCAGTTCGTCATTAAGGATTTGAATAATCGATGCAACCGAGCCCTCGCGAGCTTGTCGAGCAATGTCATCTATTGGATTTGCCATAAAACTATCTTGACGCTTAGCAATCTGTTAATTGTTAACCCAAAGTCTCGGATCTAATTTTTACTCATACAGGTTATCACTGACACTGCCAGGTTAAAATGAACAGATGCAAATCTTGCATACCGATCCACTTAAAATTATCACCACAGCATCGAGCGAGGCTAACAGGAAATAAACTATGGGTAAAGTAATTAGCGGTCAAATTTTTGTTGTAGACGACAACATCGATACAGATCAAATTATCCCGGCCGAATACCTGACCCTGGTTCCCTCGAAGCCGGATGAGTACGAGAAACTAGGCAGTTATGCGATGATTGGGTTGCCCGATCGCTACGGTAAGTTTATCGAATCCGGTGAACAGAAAACCCGGTATCCGATTATAATAGCGGGCGAAAATTTTGGCTGCGGTTCTTCGCGGGAACACGCTCCCATCGCTCTGGGGGCCGCAGGCGTCACAGCAGTGGTGGCTTTGTCTTACGCACGCATTTTCTTTCGCAATTGCTCGGCTACTGGCGAATTGTACCCGATCGAATCAGTCGAGCGGCTCTGCGACTTGTTTGTAACCGGCCAAGAAGTGACGATCGACTTTACAGCAGAGGTAATTGTCAACCACACTCTTGATCGAACTTTCTCGCTCAAACCTTTAGGAGAAGTAGGCCCCGTAATTGATGCCGGAGGATTGTTTGACTACGCGCGCCAGACGGGAATGATTGCGGCTCGCTCTTAACTGTTAAACCCCCTGCAATGTAGGGTGCGCGGCTCTGCCGTCCACCTTACGAATATCTCTTTGCTCAAACCGCTCCCATCTAGGGTGCGTGGAAATTTTCTCAAATCGAGTCAATAAAATTCAATAAAATACGCTGGTGAGCAATGCCAAAAGGTCGCACATCTCCTGACTGCTCAGAATAGCATTTGCCGGCCCGAATCTGCTCCGGGGTCAACAACTTCATATCCCAACCCTCCAGCAAAACTAAATCCTTGACATCCGCACTAAGTTGTCCGTGAAAAACGTGGCGAACCACATCTTTTTCGACATCGCAACAGAAAAAAGAAACACTTGCAGGAGCATAGCAAATTTCCTCTGATAATTCCCGTAATACAGCCACTTCCGCAGTTTCTCCCGGTTCCAAGTGTCCACCAAACAAAGCCCAATGTCCGGGATACCTGATATGAGGAATATCGTCTCGCAACTGACAGAGAAACTTGCCGTCTTGGTACAAAATCGCGATCGCAACGTGAATTTTAGTCATGTGTTATTAGTCAGTAGTCAGTAGTCAGTAGTCATTAGTCATTAGTTATTTAACACGAATACACGGATGAATTATGGAGTATTCCTCAGATATTAAATAAGGAAGAGGGAACAAAGAGCAATTATCAAATAACAAACAACAAATAACTAATGCCTATTTCCCCTTGTCTGAACTGGGAGTGCGCTTTAACTGTTCCATTTCCTCAACATAAATTTCACCTAAATCCTTTCCCGCCAATTCCTTCAGAGTAATACTTTTGTAGCGGACTTCTCCCTTCAGCAACACTTCATCCCCAAGCTGGGGCAAATCTTGCTTGGTTAAAATCCAAATACTGCCAGTACCATCCTCAAGTTGATAAGCCGCATTCCCTACAAACGGAGCGCGATTTTCTACCTTTCCCCGAAGATAAACTTCAGCATCCACTTGCCGCTTTTGTTGAACGTCGCCAATGCTAGCCACATTAAAGCCAAGATTAAGTTGAGACAGAGGTAAATTGCCACAACTGAAAAAACCGCTGGCGAGGATTAGCGATAAAGAGCCGGTGCAGAATCTTTGAACCCAAACTTGCTTAATTGCAGTAGTCATTGGTCAACTGAGTTGAGATTTGAGATACGACTTACTTTAACAGAATCCCCAGAATCGATCGCAAGTAAGAAATTTCTCTAGTGTAGTCCTTGACGGGGATTAAGCTAAAATCTAAAATCGTCCGCCCCTAACCCAGAGTCTACAATGGATGCCAAAACTGCTCAAATACTAGATGGCAAAGCTTTAGCGACAAAGATTCAAACCGAGCTGAGCGATCGAGTCCGTGCTCTACAACCCCAAAAGGGGCGTCCTCCCGGACTTGCGGTGCTGATGGTGGGCGACAACCCAGCCAGCGCAGCCTATGTTCGCAATAAAGAGCGAGCCTGCGCTAAAGTTGGCATAGCTTCCTTCGGCCAGCATTACCCCGCAAACGCTACTCAAGCCGAACTAGAACTTGCAATTCGTGCGCTCAACGAGGACGATCGAGTAGATGGCATTTTAGTTCAATTACCGCTGCCAGAACACTTAGATGCAATTTCGCTGCTGTACCAAATTGCCCCCGACAAAGATGCTGACGGACTTCACCCTGTAAATTTAGGCCGTCTCGTGCGCGGGGAGGAAGGTTTGCGGAGTTGTACTCCCGCCGGAGTGATGCGGTTATTGCAGGAATACCAGATTGATTTGAAAGGAAAAAATGCCGTTGTTTTGGGACGGAGTATTTTGGTGGGTAAACCGATGGCACTGATGCTATTAGAAGCCGACTGCACTGTTACTGTAGCTCATTCGCGATCGCAAAACCTAGAATCGATTACCAATCAAGCCGATATTTTAATAGCCGCCGTCGGCCGCACAGAAATGATTACAGCTAATATGGTCAAACCTGGATCAGTAGTAATTGATGTCGGTATTAACCGCGTCGTCAATCCAGACGGTACGAGTCGTTTGGCCGGAGATGCTGATTTTAATGCTGTTAAAACAGTAGCCGGATTTATCACGCCGGTGCCGGGAGGAATCGGGCCGATGACTGTTGCTATGCTTTTGGAAAATACCGTTTCGAGTTATATTGAATACGGTTCTCATTGAATTGGGGCAAACTTGTGAGCCAGTATTGGCTCAATTAGTAGGGTTAGTAATCTACCAACACACAGAGATTTTAGCTATGGCTTTAAAACCGGATGCGTCAGGGATAGTGCGCTTAATTGGCGACAACAGCTCGGAAGGAATTCAACTTACTCCTGGAGATCTAACAAACTTCCCTTTAGGAGCTTGGGCGCTCGATGGCAACGATACAGTAAATGGCTCAGGGGCTAGCGAGTTAATCCTGGGAAATGAAGGGGAAGATTTTCTCACAGGTTTTGCAGGCAACGATTCTGTATTTGGGGGAAAAGGAAGAGATTTCCTGGATGGATCTGATGGAAATGACTGCCTCAGTGGTGGTCTAGAGGCTGATTTTATGTTTGGACAGGCAGGCGATGATATTTTATTTGGGGGTAGAGGCAATGATTTTTTAGACGGCGCAGAGGGGAATAACACTCTAGTTGGCGGCTTGGGCAGAGACTTCTTAAATTGTGAGTCTGGCATTAATTTATGCGTTCTGGGAATAGATTCTGCCACTACAGATATCAATTCTAGTGATGGGATCGCAGGTTTTGTTCCTGGTTTTGATAGCATTGGATTAGCGAGTGGGTTAACGGTCAATGATATAGTGTTGGAGCCGATAGAGAATGTGACATTAACATTTAGGTTCGATGTGTCGCAAGCTTTACAACCATTAATTCCTCCAGCTTTAGTCAGCGGAATTAGCGGACTTTCTTCAGGAACTCTAATCAGAGTCAGAAATTCTAACGCGATTTTAGGTTTTGTAGAGGATGTAACCCCTAATGAACTACAAAGCAGCATTGTTTCCGTTCAGGGTTTCTAAGTTCAGTAAAATCAGTTGTAAGCTGAAAAACTTATCATTTTGTTAGGCACAAATTAACTCCTGATATTTACAGGAGTTACGGAGAAACGCTAGTAGTTGGGTGCGAAATACGCACCCAACTACTACCAATCGCGTAAAAATTGACTATGCAGCGTAAGTCTTGTAAGTAAAATTATTTACTCTTTGAGTCCGCATCGACAGAAGAAAGTTGGTTTAGTAACGATTTCAAGCTCCGATCGACATCACGAATCACTAAGATTTACCGTGAGGAATTCAAGATAGCAACAACGCGAATTCGGCGTTGTCAATCCAGACGGTACGAGCCGTTTGGATCCAGATGTCGAGTTTGATGCTGTTAAAAAAGTAGCCGAATTTATCACGTTGGTGCCGGGAGTAATCGGGCCAGTGACTGTTGCTAGGCTTTTGGAAAATACCGTTTTGAGTTATATTGAATATGGTTTTAATTGAATTATGACCCACTTGTGAGCCAGTATGGGTTCAAGTAGGGTTAGTAATCTACCAACACACAAAGATTTTAGCTATGGCTTTAAAACCCGATCCATCAGGGATAGTGCGCTTAATTGGCGACAACACCTCAGAATTGATTCAACTTTCTTTTGGAGAGCTAACAAACTTCCCTTTAGGAGCTTGGGCGCTCGATGGCGATGATACAGTAAATGGCTCAGGAGCTAGCGAGTTAATCCTGGGAAATGAAGGGGAAGATATTCTCATAGGTTTTGCAGGCAACGATTCTTTATTTGGGGGAAAAGGAAAAGATGCCTTGTTTGGACAGGAGGGGAATAACTCGCTCAGTGGTGGTCTAGATGCTGATTGGCTTCTTGGAGATGCTGGCGATGATATTTTATTTGGGGGGAGAGGCAATGATTTGCTATCCGGCACAGATGGGAATAACACTCTGGTTGGCGGCTTGGGCAGAGACTTCTTAGAGTGTGGGCTTGGCAATAATTTATGCGTTCTGGAAATAGATTCTGCCACTACAGATATCAATTCTAGCGATATAATCGAAAGTTTTGATCCTGATGTTGATCGCATTGGATTAGCAAGTGACTTAACGGTCAATGATATAGTGTTGGAGCCGATACAGAATGTGGCATTAACATATAGGTTCGATGGGCCACAAGCTATACTACAAGATGTGGCCGACGAATTTAGCGGATCTGCTTCAGGAACTCAACTCAGAGGCGGAATTAACGGAGTTTATTCAGGAACTCTCATCAGAGTCAAGAATTCTAACGGGATTTTAGGTTTTGTAGAGAATGTAACCCCTAATGAACTTCAAAACAGGATTCTTTCCGTTCAGCGTTTCTAAAGTAAGGACAATCACTGGTAAGCTGACCAACTTACAGCGTATTCCAGGTTTATAAAGTACACCCAGAAACCGGGTTTCTTTACAGTTCTCACATCATTACTAATTCTGTTGCTCTAAACCCAGTTTCTCGCGATTTACATCTACATGGAATATGCTGTATCATACAGCATATTTCATGAATATAGGGTATCGGCTCAATAAATAGGGGGAGCAATTATCCTAGTTGCCAAGACAAACCCAAGGGATGAAGAGAAGATTTTTCGCGAATAATAGGGGAGAGAGAGGGAATGATTCCAAGTTGAGAAATTTGTATCCGCTCAATAATTCGGGGCGGACTACCCACTCAGGAACAATTTTGCGTCATTTGATGTGTATTGTTGAGGGATTTACGCCCGGTTATTGAGTGGATATTCACTTATCAACCTGAAATCAAATTTTTTATAACGTCCGCAAGTTATTGGGCTGCGTATGCTGTAACCATTTCGGATTTGCTATCAGGTGATGCTGGCTCAAAGTATAAGACCATTATTTGCTCTGGATGCAGCCCGACAGATTCATAAGTGCGTCCGTTGCGATCGCTAAATTCAACCTCAAACGCTGCACTATCAGCCAACAGTTCAACCACAGTCCCAACTTGTCCACGCCACAGGTTGTATTCAGGAAGGTCAACTGTCAATGCAACGACATCTAGTAATTTAATTGTATTCTTTGCCACTCTTATTAGCTCCACGCACTACAGAGGATAGTAGGTTGTTAATCAGCGCTATCAGAGGGCTTAGCCAGTCTCTAATCTGTAGGGTGCGTCGCTGTAAGATTTTCAATGGAACTTGCAGATTGTAGATGGCGACGCACCTTACCCTATTAGAAACCGAATAAGGAATTTGGAAGGATATCACAATTTTTTACGTATTCTCTCAAAAATAGCAGCCTACATTCTCCCAGAACAAGTCAATATTTAGCTGTATCCATCTGCTTTTATCTGCGTGCATCTGCGGTTAAATATTCCAAATCTGCCAGCAGTGACAGATTCAGACAATTTAAGACACTGGATTTGATCGGACGCTTTTCATCCCAAAATACCATCGATGAATAAAAGTTAATGGCTGGCGATGAATTCAAAAGCTCAAAAGTTTTACGTGCAACTCTCTCGCTGTCAAAGCTGAGAAAGTAAACAGTATCATCAAAAATCGCAGGTTTATTAGCTATTTCACCGATTAACCTAAAATCCAATTTTTTATAAAGCCCGCAAATTGCAATTTTCCAAAATTTGAAGCTATAATCGCCAACCCCAAAAATAGAAAACCGAGGATTGTGCTG
The DNA here is from genome assembly GCF_036705685.1 of Microcoleus sp. AT3-A2. Classification (NCBI taxonomy): domain Bacteria; kingdom Bacillati; phylum Cyanobacteriota; class Cyanophyceae; order Oscillatoriales; family Microcoleaceae; genus Microcoleus; species Microcoleus sp. AT3-A2. The sequence goes on along the minus strand of NZ_JAUBVF010000046.1, from coordinate 23,437 downwards.
ATAAATCTTGCTTTTGCGATTGTCTAGATATTGTCCGCGCTCCTCCAGATAGCGCCAGGTTTTAGGAGCTATCTGGCTGATAGGTTCGGTTGACTCGCCAATAAATTTTTGAGTTACTAAAATATAGCGGTTTGTGGCGTTAATGCGATTTTGAGCGACATCCGATCCTTTAAGTAGCGGAAATAGATAAGTTTCCTCAAGCTCGACAGCTTCCCCAAATCCATTGACAAACAAATTATCAATTTTCCGAAACTCCATCACATTCGAGCAGTCATGTTTGACGCCCGATCGCCATTTCGTTCCTGAATTTACAGCATATAAATTACTCAATTTATTGAAAGAGTCTATATCCTTAATCAGGAGATTTTTTTGATATCCGATTCGGTGGCATTCTGAACTGTGTAAACTGCTAAATACATCGCAGAAGTAGTTTTGTGAGCTTGATTCAAACTTGCAGTATAACAAACAGGCATCCACATTTGCACGAAAATACTTTTTAGCATCTATTGTGTAAGTTGCACAGCTAGCGAGATTAAGTTTTTTTGAATGAATGTAACTCAATAACTTTCTGGCAACGGAAGTCTTGCAAAGCATTGCCAGAGTGGCGTCACGATTTTGCAACCATTGTATCGCATGGAGCAGCATCCATTCTGAGATATCGAAGTTACTTTTACCTGTTAGTGCGTCTAAGCCTGTGTGCTTTTGAAAATTACTTTTTTTCGGCAAGTTTTCACTGCCAATAGTTCCTTGTTGTGAGTTTGTTACCCAAGGAAAGTTGCCAAGTACCAGTACCCTATGATTAAATTGGTTGATTAATGATGTCCAGTCAAACTCAAAAAAATCTCCGTGCTTAACCTCACATCTTTCATCCTGTAACAATTCATGCTTAGCCCTTAATTCTATTAAATAACTTTGATGTATTTCAACCCCGATAATATGGCTGGCGGATGGAAACGAATTTGCAGCAGCTTTAATGAAATTACCTATCCCGCAAGTTGGCTCAATGATGACTTTGGGGTTAACATCAAGTTCTATCAATTTCCGACACACCATCTCGGCTAATTCCAGCGGTGTCTGAAAATCCCCATACTCTAGTTTGGTTTTGCTATCGTTGGAACTCATCGGTTAGATTTATAAACTCTTAATTACAACTTACTATTGAAGAAATAACTTAGTTCCGACCACATTTCGCCATTACTCCAAAACAAAAATTTACCGGGATAGCTAAACCTATCAGCTAAACCCACAGCAATATATTCCTTATAAACGGGATGTAATTTATATTCCAAGGATCTAATTTTAGTTACGAGTATCGTATCGATAAAACAAAGTCTACTGATAAGTTCTATGTAAAACTCTTCTGTTTTTCCCCAATCATCTAATTCCTCTATACCTGAAGTTCCTAAAGATGTTTGAACGAAATAAACTAAATTATTATAATATTTTAATAAATTTATTTCATCATGATGACCATCTCGAAGTCTTTTTATTATCTCCTTTAGTTGATCTATTTTTGCAAGCAGCAGATTAATTTCCTCATCCCCATTTTCAATTTCCAAAATCTTAATTTTTTCCTCAAGAAGTGCAACTTTATTTCTCTCGTCCTTAAGCTGTAGCTCTAAACTTATTTTGGCTTTTTCTAGCTCTCTGGCATTCTCTTCTAGTTGCTTAACTTTTGTTTCTAATTGACGTGAATTGGAGTTTAATGAATTTAACTCATAAACCTTTCTTTCTAGCTGTAGCTCTAAACTTATTTTGGCTTTTTCTAGCTCTCTGGCATTCTCTTCTAGTTGCTTAACTTTTGTTTCTAA
>NZ_JAUBVF010000046.1:0-21526 GCF_036705685.1 Microcoleus sp. AT3-A2 | reverse complement strand
TTGAGGTGAATTGGAGTTTAATGAATTTAACTCATAAAGCTTTCTTTCTAATTGGTTTTTTTCTTGCTCTAGCTGGTTATTATCTATCTCTAAAGGTTGAACTCGGTCTAGTTCTCGTCTTATTTCTGACTCTAAAGAGTTTTGGCTAGCTCGGAGTTGTAGATTATCTTGTGTCAATCTAGTATTATTATCTTTAACTTGATTTAACTCTCTTCTCAGAACGTCTATTTCTTGCTGTAAATCCGTATTTGTTTTAATGAGAGATTGATTTAGGGCTATGACTTCATTAAGCTGTCTAGTAACCTCTTGAACTTTCTCGATTAAAAATTCCCACGTTATAAACTCTATATCTTGACTACTGAGAGAACCACCCAATTCTTGAATAAGAACTTTTTTATGACCTTCTAGTTCTTCAACTTTTTGTTCAAAGTAAATATTTTCAATACGAAGATTTGTTGAAATTTTCCTTACTTCATCTCTTTCGCTCTCAACGCTTGCTAACTGTTGTTGTAGCTTGTGAACCGTCTGCTTCAAAGAATTGTTCTCAGTAGTAGCTGCCTTAAGTTCTGCCTCTGTTTGCTTAAATCTTGCAAGGATTTGAACTATAAAGGCGGTAAATAGGTTATTTCCTTGTTGTAACTGCTTGTTTATTTGCCTAAGCTCAACTGTCTGTGCTTTGAGCTGGTTATCATTCGGTTTGTTCTTACCCCTGCGAAGTTGCAGGTAAATTATTACGATACTTAGTAAAGCTATTAAACCCGCAGTTTCGTAAACCATACGAATAATTTTGTGAAAATTGCGTTTTTGGACATCGGTTCCCAGGCAGAGCCTAGCAAGCCGTTAATTTAAAAAACAGAGGGCGAGTTTCGCATAAAACTCAACTTTTAAAGTCCAATTTTATGCTCTAAACCCGCCCTCGCAAAACTCCCTTAATAAGCGTCTTGCAATTCGTAAAAATCAGGGGAAATGTAATCTTTCCGCAGTGGCCAGCCTACCCAATCTTCGTTCATCAAAATCCGTTTCAGATTCGGATGTCCTTCATAGACTATGCCGTACATATCATAGGATTCCCGCTCTTGAAAGTCGGCTGCTTTCCAAATCCAGTAGACTGATGGCACTCTGGGATCTTCGCGGGGTACGAATACTTTGACGCGGACTTCTTCAGGCTTGGAAGCATTGTCTGTCAGTTTAACCAAGTGGTAGACGCTGACTAAATCTTGTCCCGGCCCTTGGTCGTAGGCGCACTGGCACTGCATATAATTAAACCCGTAGGCATACAGTGCTGTTGACATCGGAATTAAGAAGTCTCGATCGACCTTTAATATCTCCACGCCCAAATTATCGGCCGCTAAAGCTTCGTGTTCAAAGCCATTTTGAGTCAACCACTGGGAAACCTTCCCGGCTTCAACAATTGCAGATTCTGTCTCAGCCACGGTTTACCTCCTGTTTTTGTCCGGCAAGCAGGGCCGGCGGTACTGGCATTCCCATTGCTTCTGTCAATTCCTTCGGCGGCGCTATTCGGCCTGGAACTGACAAATATTTGCCGTCCAAGATGTCGGCTACTACTTTCATTTTGTGGGGTCTGGTGTAGTAGCGGTGGGTTGGCAGCAATCTGGCCCGTTCTTGCATGGAATCGTTGGCGATTTTTTTCCGCAGTTTGATAATGGCGTCAATAATCGCTTCTGGGCGGGGGGGACAGCCGGGGATGTACACGTCTACAGGAATCAGTTTGTCAACGCCTCTGACTGCTGTGGGGGAGTCCATGCTGAACATTCCGCCGGTGATAGTGCAAGCGCCCATCGCGATGACGTATTTGGGTTCCGGCATTTGTTCGTACAGCCGCACCAAGATGGGGGCGTACTTCATGGTAATTGTGCCGGCGGTGATGATCAAGTCGGCTTGCCGGGGGCTCGATCGCGGTACTAAGCCGAATCTGTCGAAGTCAAAGCGCGATCCGATCAAAGCTGCAAATTCGATGAAGCAGCAGGCTGTGCCGAAAAGCAGCGGCCACAGGCTCGAAAGTCTCGCCCAATTGTAGAGGTCATCCACTGTTGTCAAGATGACGTTCTCTGAGAGTTGCGATGTAACTTCGGGGCGCTCTACAGGGTTGATCAGCGCTTTTTGTGATTTGTCAGAACTTAAGACCATTCCAAGGCTCCTTTGCGCCATGCATAGACAAGAGCAATAACGAGGATCGTGATAAAAAACAAGGCTTCGATGAAAGCCAACAGTCCTAGCTGGTTGAAAGCAACCGCCCAAGGATAGAGGAAGACGGTCTCTACGTCGAAGATGACGAAGACCAAGGCGAACATATAATATCTGATGTTGAACTGAATCCAGGCTCCGCCGATCGGCTCGACGCCGGATTCGTAGGTAGTGCGTCGGTCGTAGGGACGACTTTTGGGGCGCAGTACCTTAGACGCCGTGAGGGCGAGGATAGGAACTAGGCTGGAAATTAACAGGAAGCCTAAGAAATACTCGTAGCCGCTGAGTGCAAACACGGTGAATAATTACTGCCTAGGTGAAAGGGTTCTGTAACTTGTCTGTTACATTATATAGATTTTGGGTAGCTAAAATTACGAGTTGGTTGAGATTGATCGTCCATCTTCTGCAATAATTTTTAATGTATATTTTAATATTGTAACTGCCTGTGGAAGACGGGCGGCTGCCTGTGGACGCTAAGTAAGACCATCCTCGACTTAAGTGTCGAACACCCAAGTGGTGTACCTAACGTGGCATCGGCGGTTGAGACGGGAAACCTTGAAGACGAATAAGACCGTCCTAATATGAGTTTTAGTTGGAAGCCCCAACTCGAACGAAGTTTAGTTGAGGTACTTCACGATTAGCTGACCCATAATTTTGGATTTATGAGCGATCGAGCCACTGAGACCAGAACCCTTGATCGGCACGAGTGCCGCGCCTGCGGCTACGTCTATGAGCCGAAAAAGGGAAATCCTAAAATTGACATTGCCCCGGGCACGGCTTTTGAAGATTTGCCCCAAACTTGGGTCTGTCCCGTTTGCGGGGCGCGCAAATCGCTGTTTCAAAATCTCGGTCAGATGGAAGGGGTATCGGGATTTAAGGCAAATCAGCGCTACGGTGTCGGTGTCAACGGCATGACCGAAGGTCAGAAAAGTTTGCTGATTTTTGGCGGCTTGGTCGTTGGTTTCTTGTTGTTACTTAGTATGTATGGTTTGCAGTAAAACGATTGTGAGATTTTGGCAACGAATTGTAATGTTATTGGCCGCTGCGCTCATCTGTACGAGTTGCAGCACCATCGGTTCTGTGAGTTACAACCCCTGGCAAGTGATTTCCTTGCCGACAGAAGCTAATTTGCAGGATATTGCCTTTACGGGCAATCCTCAGCACGGCTGGGTTGTGGGTTCTGAGGCAACTCTGCTCGAAACCCTTGACGGTGGCACTAGCTGGAAGCCTATAGCACTGGATATCGACGATCCGAGGTCGCGTTTTGCGTCGGTGAGTTTTTCGGGTTCCGAAGGCTGGATTGTCGGCCAGCCTTCTGTTTTGCTCCACACGAACGATGAAGGTAAGTCTTGGACGCGGATTGCTTTGAGCAGTCAGTTGCCCGGTTCTCCGAGTACGATCGCGGCTTTGGGCCCGAATTCCGCCGAAATGACGACCGATGTCGGGGCGATTTACCGGACTTCGGACGGGGGCAAAAATTGGAAAGCTGTCGTGCAGGATTCTTTTGGGGTAGTTCGCAATATCAACCGTTCTGAAGACGGGCAGTATGTTGCGGTTTCCTCGAAGGGAAATTTCTACTCGGTGTGGAAACCCGGACAAGAAGCTTGGGAACCTCACAACCGCAATAGTTCTCGGCGCCTGCAAAATATGGGCTTTACCAAGGACGGGCGTTTGTGGATGCTCGCCCGTGGTGGTCAGATTCAGTTTAGCGACCCGTCCAATCCTGAAGGTTGGGGAAAACCGTTTTTTCCAGATCGCAAGGCGAGTTGGGGTTTGCTGGACATGGCTTACCGGACTGATAATGAAGTTTGGGTAGCCGGCGGTGGCGGCAATTTGCTGTGCAGTTTGGACGGCGGGAAAACATGGCTAAAAGACCGCGAAGTAGAAGATGTTCCCGCTAATTTTTACAGGATTGTCTTTATGGGCCCCGATCGCGGATTTGTGATCGGCGCGAGCGGTACTCTACTTAAATATCAAGGTTCAGCGCAAGCTGCTTGATAGTAGAATAGTAATAGAGATTGTCTGTCAATTTGTTGTTGAAAGGAGGATTCTAAATGGCTGGTACAACTGGAGAACGTCCGTTTGGTGACATTATTACAAGTATCCGTTATTGGGTAATTCACAGCATCACCATTCCGGCTTTGTTTATTGCTGGATGGCTGTTTGTGCAAACGGGTTTGGCTTACGATGCTTTCGGAACTCCTCGCCCTAACCAGTATTTCACACAGCAGCGCGAAGAAGTGCCGATTATCTCGGATCGCTTTGAAGCTAAGAAACAAGTAGATCAGTTCATTAACGCCAAGTAATTTAACAAGGATTTGGAAAAATGACGAGCAGAACCCCAAATAATGAGCCAATTTCGTATCCGATTTTTACGGTGCGGTGGTTGGCAGTTCATACTTTAGGCGTCCCAACAATTTTCTTTTTGGGCGCGATCGCAGCAATGCAATTTATTCAACGATAGGAGTTTACAATGCCTGAGCGCGTTCCTAATCCCAACGAGCAGCCTGTTGAGTTAAACCGGACTTCTTTGTATTTGGGTTTGTTGCTGATTTTTGTTTTGGGTATTTTGTTTTCCAGTTATTTCTTTAATTAACTGGTGTCTGAGTTGGCTTTCGATAGTTCCATCGAATTTGTTTAGCTGTAAATTAGTGAGGTGATGGCTATGTTTAGTGAAAGTGGCAGAATTCCTTTGTGGCTGGTAGCTACTGTTGCAGGCCTCGGTGTTCTCAGCATTGTGAGTCTTTTCTTCTACGGTGCTTATGCCGGTTTGGGTTCTTCGATGTAAGGAGAATCAAGCTGATTTTCGGCTTTTAACCCCCCTTGAAAAAGGGGGGTTTTAATATGCGAATTGTTGGTAAAGCAGGGATAAATTAGATCGAAAGTGTGGATGTTTTGGCAAATTTATGATAATTTAATCATCTGGCGAGAGGGGGATTTTTGGTGGTTGGATGGAGATTTGCTCAATCAACTGCTAGCCTTGCGGGTTCACCAATAACCCCAAAATCGATCGCCACTAGCCGACGATCGCCTCCTTCTGTGGGCAGATCGTGAAATTAGCCAAAAGTTGCGAGTAGAATGGTGCAAGAGCCGATCGCTCGATCGTAGTGCACAGCGAAATATGACCCCACCGCCGCCGCCCCGCAAACCTCAAACCGTCTTGGGTGCGATTACCCAAGCAGTCCAGACTATTGCTAAGGTTAATTTTAACCAGCTAGCGCTGAAACCTAATGCCAAAGTACCCGAACTGTGGGTGCAGGATGCGGGTGCAGCTAAAGCTGAGGTTTATCCGCTGTTGGGCGATCGATATTTGTTAGGTCGATCGTCGAAATCTTCAGATATTGTAGTTCGCAATCCCGTTGTCAGTCACGTCCACTTATCCCTGTCGCGCGATACTCGGCGGCGGACTCCTTTTGTCATCAAAGATGAAGACTCCACCAACGGCATTTACAGCGGCAAAAGGCGAGTTAAAAGTATGTCCCTGCGTCACGGAGACGTGTTCACTTTAGGGCCGCCGGAACTAGCCGCCGCTGTCAGAATTCAGTACGTATATCCGCCGCCTTGGTATTTGCAACTTCTGCGTTACAGCTTTTACGGCGTCAGCGGAATCACCGCTTTGATTGCCGTGTTGGTAGGCATGGAATCGACAAAGTTTCAAGTGCGGCCTCTGCCGAGAAGTATCAATGGCCCCGTGATTGTTTACGCCCGCGATGGGCAAACTCCGCTGCGTCCTCCTCAGAATAACGCTCACTTAGAATTAAAGCAATTGCAGGATTTTTCGCCTTATTTATCCAAGGCGGTACTTGCTTCGGAAGACAGTCGCTACAATTGGCATTTGGGGGTAGATCCGATCGGGGTTTTGCGCGCGCTTTTGACTAATGTTCGCGGGGGAGGAATTCGCGAAGGCGGCAGCACTGTGACGCAGCAGTTAGCGAGGAGTTTGTTTCGAGATTATGTGGGAACTCAAGATTCGGCAGGACGCAAGTTACGGGAAGCGGTAGTTGCGTTGAAACTGGAGAATTATTACAGCAAAGATGAGCTGTTGCTGACTTATTTGAATCGCGTATTTTTGGGGATTGACCTTTACGGTTTTGAGGATGCGGCTCGGTTTTATTTTGGGAAGTCTGCGAAGGATTTAACTTTGTCAGAGGCGGCAACTTTGGCCGGCATTTTGCCTGCGCCAAACAGTTTTAATCCGATTCAAAATTATCAGTTGGCGGTACAGTACCGCGATCGAGTGATCGAACGGATGCGGGCACTGGGGACGATTTCTCAGGAAGAAGCCGATCGCGCGAGACGATCGCGAATTGATATCAATCCCAAAGCTCGTCAATATCTGCAAAGTACGATCGCTCCTTATTTCTACAGTTATGTCTTTGACGAATTGGAGTTTTTGCTAGGGGAGCAGTTAGCCAGAGAAGGCAATTTTATTGTAGAAACAGGTTTAAACCCTGGCTTGCAAAAGTTGGCGGAAAGTTCCCTCCGAAATGCTGTTGAAAATGCGGGAGCCAGTGCAGGTTTTTCCCAAGGAGCCGTGGTAACTCTCAATAGTACAACCGGGGAAGTCTTAGCTTTAGTTGGGGGCGTAGATTACTTGAAAAGTCAGTTTAATCGGGCTACCCAAGCTTTGAGACAGCCCGGCTCTACATTTAAGATTTTTACCTATGCAGCCGCCCTGGAACAGGGAATCTCACCCGATAAAACTTATTCTTGCGCCCCCCTTTCTTGGGGCGGACAAAGTTACAGCGGCTGCGAAAGAACCAGCGGTACTGCTGATATGTATCGGGGTTTAGCACAGTCGGAAAATGCAGTTGCTTTGAGAATTGCACAAGATGTCGGTTTAGACAATGTAGTGGGAATGGCTAGACGTTTGGGAATTACTTCTGAACTGCGTTCTAACCCTGGTTTAGTATTAGGTGAAAGTGAAGTTAATGTGTTGCAATTAACGGGTGCTTTCGGGGTTTTGGCCAATCGGGGTTTGGGAAATCGCCCCCACGTAATTAAGCGAATTATTGACAGCAGCGATTGCAAAGATCGAAATGATTTTAACAGTTGCCGGGTAATTTATGAGTATCAAAAAGATGGCGTTGCCAATCGGCAGTTAGTTTCTGAAGCAGTAGCCGATACGATGACTGATATGCTGCAAGGTGTGGTGCGGGGAGGTACGGGCAGCAGTGCGGCTTTGGGGTTGGGAGAAGCTGGAAAAACAGGCACAACTAATGATAATAGAGATTTGTGGTTTGTCGGTTATATTCCGAGTCAGCAACTGGTGACAGGAGTTTGGTTGGGAAATGATGATAATTCTCCGACTGGGGGAGGTAGTTCAAATGCCGCTCAGTTGTGGGGGGAATATATGCGGCAGGTGGCGCGTTGAGTAGGTGCGGGGATTGGAAGAATTTTGATACGGCATTGAAATATACAATTTAAATGCGGTACAGCTTGTCAACTCAATCTCCGAATCCTCAAGGCAGAACCCATGAAAAACAGATGCTGCGATTGCTTTTCTAAGAGGGCGCGCCAGCTAACAATCCCCGCGATCAATGACATCAATACGTTATTGATTCCCAGGCTGATTAAGGTTAACTTAGCGAGGATTTTTTCAGGGCTTGGGTTGTTCGTCTCCAAAACGATCGCACATATTTTCGTTGGTCGATCGTGTGCAGTACAATAAACGCCAGGAAAGTATAAGTAATCCAGAAATGTAAATCTCCTGCAAAATTTACAACCGCTGTATTTTTAGGAAAGATACAGCGTATTCCAGGTTTATGAAGTATATCTACATGGAATATATCGAATATGCTGTATCTTTGTCTTAAAAGCTGGTCAAGGATTTGACCGGATTGCTGATTTTACAAGCGGTCAAAATGTGGTTAGATTAAGCGAAGGTTTAAGCTTTGCTCAGTTAGCAAGCACTCAAAATACTCAGGGAACTCTCATCAAAAATGTCTTGACAGGAGAGGAGTTAGGCGTGATGATTGGAATGAGTGCCAATGCGATTACATCGGCTAATTTCCGGTTGATTTAGGAAATCAAGAAAAGTACGATCGCCCCTTCGATCCAAAAGGAATCTCGCACTTCTACCAATTTTAAAAGCTGTAGCAAAAATTTAACGATTATTCATACTTCCTGCCGCGCCACTGAGTAGGCTGATTTAAAGCAGAAATTAGAATTCGCAAAAACGCCAACGGATCGGCTAACGGTGACAGCCAAAACAGCCATTTATTGGATACCTGAGTTCGATCGTAGGAAGCCGAGTCTTTTAAATCTTTTAAAACTTAGACAATTGGCACATATATATAGTTTCTATAGTGCTATATATCATGTCTCGCAGCAAGGCGACAATCATCTAAGATAGCATTAAGTTCTTCAACGACTAGCCAGGGGTTTCGACCTTTCAAACAAGCTGCGATTGCTGCTTCATAGGGATTTCTGCCAGTTTTTTTTACTGCTGCGATCGCCTGTTTGTTAGACAATCCCCGCCCGCTGACCAACCAAGCAGCCAAAACCTGTCCTGTACGTCCGATCCCCCCAGAACAGTGAACTACCACCCGTTCGCCTTTGCTATTTGCAGATTCCAAGAACGGCAATATGCGATCGATCAAAATATCGCGATCGACCAATTCAAAGTCTGCAATCGGTGCCCAGCAAACTCGATCGCACCCAAATATTTTCCGATATGTTCCCAGTAAATCATTGTAGCGGATGAGCTGGGTCTGAGCCAGCAAGCAGCAAACTTGCTTGATATTATGCCCCTGCATAAATTCAATCCAGCGGGCAACTTCTGCATCGCGGTATCCTGGTCTGGCTGCACCAAACACAATTAATTCATTCTCTGAAGCCGCAGCGAATTTGTGCATACTGTTTTGAATATTTTTCCCTATAATTAAGAAAGACGCACAAACTCTGAATCAACAGTGAAAAACAAGAGTTCGATCGCTTTAATGAACTGGCTGCAACCCAAGCCAGAAACCGTTTTGCTATGCGACTCAATTGTAGCAGCTTCTGACATGGCATTCATGCTCAAGGGTGAGTGGGATGGATGCAATAGTTTGGTGCTCCCTAAATCCGACAAAGTAGCAATTGAAGCAGCCGCTAGTTTACTGGAGACATCGTGGTGCTACCAAAATACTTGCGAACCGGTTTTAATTCGGCTGGAAGTTGACGAATTGCTGCGCCGTTATGCGATTGGAGACAGGTTTTTTATTAATGCTAACTTGCGATGCGCGCAATTGAGCCAACTTTGCTTGGAAAACATTGATTTGAGTTATGCTAAATTGAATTTGGCTAACCTCAGCAGCACTAATTTAAGCAAAGCAAACTTAATGGCAGCACAGATGGAATCGACAAATTTGAGTGGATGTAACTTGAGTAAGTCGCAACTTGTGAGGGCGAATTTATCAGGAGCAAATTTATCGGATGCTAATCTCAGAGGTGCTGATTTGAGTTATGCAGATTTAAGCAATGTTTGCTTAACAGGTGCCGATTTAAGAGGTGCAAATTTAGCGAGAACAGACTTAAGAAAAACAAGCTTAAATGGAGCGATAGTTGAGTAAAATTCGGGGCAATATCGAGGAAGGGCAGGATGCCTATCCCACAAAAGAACAGCGACAAATCGCCCCAGATTGGAGCGCGAGAAGCAGCATCTTTCAAATCGAGCGATCGCGCCCATTCATTCCCCATGAGCGATCGCGCCGAGAGCTATCAGCGTCGCTTTCTGTGCTTGAGTTAAACCTGTAACCCCAGTGATATTCATGCCTTCGTAGAGTCCGGGTGGTTTCAGTATTTTTAGGCACTCACCCGTATTGACATCCCACAGCCTTGCCGTTTCATCAGCACAGCCACTTGCTACAGTTTGACCATCCGGACTAAAACTGACTGCGTAGATTTCACGGGTATGTCCGGTGAGAGTTCTGATACATCTTCCAGTGCTGACATCCCATAGCCTCACCGTTCGATCGCAACTACCACTAACCAAGGTTTTTCCGTCTGGGCTAAAGACAACTGACCATACCCAATTGGTATGCCCAGTCAATGTTTTGATGCAGTTACCCGTATTGACATCCCACAACTTCAACGTTCGATCGGCACTAGCACTAGCTACGATTTGGCCATCCGGACTAAAGGCAACCCAAGATACTTCATTTGTATGTCCAGTGAAGGTTTTTAAGCAACTGCCAGTGCTGACATCCCATAGTTTTACACAGTCAAAACTGCTACTGGCTAGGGTTTTACTACTGGGACTGAAAGTGACGAAAAATGGGGAGAAGAAAAATATGGAATTGCTAGGTTCGGTACAAGTTCGGAAACATTGACCCGTTTGACAATCCCACAACCTGATGCTCTGGTCAAGACCGCTACTGGCTAAAGTTTTGCCATCTGGACTAAAGGCAACTCCATATACCCAATCAGTATGTCCCGTGAACGTTTTTATGCACTTGCCCGTATTGACATTCCATAACTTCAGCGTTTTGTCAGCACTCCCACTAGCGATTGTTTTACCATCGGGACTAAATGCGACTCCTATGACTGATTTAGTATGTCCCGTGAACGTTCTCACGCAACTGCCTGTATTGACATCCCACAGCCTCAGTGTAGTGTCAACGTTGCCACTAGCTAAGAGCTTACCGCAGGGACTAAAAGGAACTGCTAATACACAACTGTTATATCCGGTGTGAGTTTTGAAACATTTGCCTGTTTGACAATCCCAAAACCGAATTGTAAGGTCAAAACTACCACTCACTACTATTTGACCATCTGGACTGTTGGCGTAGCCTGCGCTACGCGCATAGGTAACGGACTCTACGCGATCGCTATGTCCGATAAACGTTCTTGCACAGCTACCCGTGCTAACATCCCACAACTTCACCGTTTTGTCATAACTACCACTCACTACGGTTTGAGCATTGGGACTAAAAGCGACTGATGTGACTACACTGCTATGTCCCGTGCAAATTTTAACGCACTTACCATCACGGATATCCCAAAGCCTGACTGTGCAGTCAGCACTGCCACTCGCTAGGGTTTGACCATCCGGACTGAAGGCGACTGCATAGACCGAATTCGTATGTCCGTACAACGTCTTAAAGCACTTGCCCTTGCGTACATCCCAAAACTTTACCGTGCTGTCAGCACTAGCACTCGCTAAAATTTGACCATCCCGACTAAAGGCGACTGAATAGATTTCATTCGTATGTCCGGTGAACGTTCTAACGCAACTATCAGTCGTGACATTCCACAAATTTACTGTGTTATCAGCACTACCACTCGCTAAAATTTGACCATCCGGACTGAAGGCGACTGAGTAGACTATATTACTATGGCCGGTATAAGTTTTTAGACAGAGACCAGTACGAACATCCCAAAGCTTCACTGTGTGGTCATAACTACTACTCGCTAGGGTTTGACTATCTGGACTCCAAGCAACTGATTTTACCCAGTGGGTGTGTCCCTGAAAGGTTAAAAGTTTTTTGCCTTTTTGCACGTCCCACAGGTGAATATTATTATCTATATCGGCCGTCGCCGCACATTTGCCATCTGGTGTCAGTGCTAGTGACGTAACAGGACTCAATATGTCAGAAAAAACCGATTGACACAGGTCAGAATTGGCGAAATTGACATTGTGCAAGTTTATCCCCTGGAGGTTGGCTTGCCAAACCGTTAGATTTGAAAAGTCATAACCGCTTAGATGTACTTGTAATTGGCGAAGTAAATTGATAATATTTCCACTTACATATCCGGTCTTTAGGGGCGGTTTCCCTCGTAACATCTCAATAATTTGAGCTAGACAATTTTCTAGAGTTTTTGAGTTGCTAAAACTCGTAATTAATCTATCGATTTCTGGTTGAAGAATGAGGCGAGTTTGAGTCTCAATCACATATTCTTTGGCTTGAGCTTTAACCAGAGCGTGACTCCTAAATAGTTGAAGGTTATCAGGTTCAAAGTTAGCAAATTTATTAGAAATTTCACCATTTAAATGCTCAACATTGAACCCAATAATTTCTTCACAAATCTGCTCAATTAATCGAGCGGTCGCGTACTCCATGACTACAGGTTGTTGTGTAAAACCATAGGCGATTTTTTCAATCAATGACCGACGTTGCAAAGAAACGATCGCCTGTAGAAGTTCGCTAGTTGATATCGGGGAGACAAAATCCTCTTGCAATTCCTCTAACAACACTGGTTCGCGATTGATGGCTAACCAGTACATAATCTCTTGTTCTCGATCGCTCAGTCGCTGAAACTGCCGCTCTAACAAATCGCGGATATCATCAAAAATAAACGAACCTTGCTTTAAAAATTCTAAAAAGCGAGAAATACTGCTATCAAAAAAATCTGTTACGCCTGAAGCTACTATTTTTAAAGCTAAGGGATTGCCGCCATAGCGTGAAATCACGCTTGTCCATTCATCTTCTGACCCAGTAAAAGACCCCTTCGCAGAGAAAATTTTTCGTCCTTGAGCTTCGGGTAAACCTGTCAGTTGCAAGCAGCGAACGGATAGGGTTTCGCCCTCTAAAGCGGTTATTCCTTGTGGTTTCTCGCGACTGGTTAGTATCAAGCTGCTGTGGTGATTTGTTTCCCCAACACATTTGAGTAACTCACCGTAACCTTCATATCCTTCTCGAAAGCGTCCCGTGCGTGAAGCAAAGCTATGCCGCACTTCATCGCCTGCTTGCAAAACCGATTCAGCATTATCCAAAACTAGCAGACAGCGCGAGGAGCGTAAATAATTTATCAACCGCAAAATTCTGCCGTCCAGGTTGCTTGGCAAGTTTATTTCTTGTTGGTTCGAGAGAAATTGAATCAATTCTGCCAGTATCTCTTCTACGGGAGGCGCATTGCGGAGACTTCGCCAAATCACAAATTCAAATCCTGATTGTAGTTGTTGGGCAAGCTTGGCAGCCAAAGCTGTTTTACCAATCCCTCCCATCCCCAGCAAGACTACCAAACGGCAATTATCCTGCACAATCCATTGTTCTAGAGTTGCCAATTCGTAACTACGACCGTAGAAAACCGAGACATCGGGTGCCTCGCCCCAATCTTGGTGTCTGTTGGCCATCAAGAGGGAGGATTCCACGTCTACAGACTGGGATAGAACCCGATCGCCCAAGTCAGAGATCGATCGCCAATCGATCGCCAATTTTCCACAAATTTCCACAAAAGTCGCATAATCAACGGTTTTTCCCGTGAGGAACCTGCTGAGAGTGGATAAAGCAAGTCCTAATTCTTCAGCAAAGGCTCTTTGGCTGGGAAAGCCATTGCGCTTGAGGGCTAATTTGGCGATCTGAATGCAGTCACTGCGAACTTTGAGCGATCGTGACATACCCTATTCCCCCGAAAGTTATGCAGATTTTAGCAAGTTACGCGGAAGTCGGTCACAAATCAGTACGTTCTCAGTCTCGATCTCGGTCAACGGCAAGTTTTAATCGATTTATAGAGATGAGACTTCCCCTGCGGACTCTCGCTCGAAGTAAGAAGCAGTCAATCAAAACCTCAGAACCAATACAAATGTTATTGGTCTGAGGGACGCTTTAACTCACTTGAAACACAAAATTACAAGTAATTAGGAGAAATAAACAATGGGAACTATTACGGTAACCAATACCAATGACTCCGGGTACGACTCTTTGAGCTCTGGGGTTAGTTCAGTTGTCGAAGGCACGACAGGCGACCGTCTTATAGGTACGTTGGGTGACAACGATCAGTATTTCGCTACGACAAGGGATCGCTTGATAGGTACGTTTGGTGTCAACGATCAGTATTTCGCTACGACAAGGGACCGCTTGATAGGTACGCTTGGTGGCAACGATACGATTAGTTATTATGAAATGGCGGAACCCACGACAAGGGACGGCTTGATAGATACGCTGGGTGGCAATGGCTCTTCCGGGAGTGATGGCGCGGATACTCTACTTGCTAGTTACTTCGGTGGCAATGGCTCTTCCGAGAGCGACGGTGCGGATACCCTACTTGCGGGCTACTCCGCTGACAATGGCTCTTCCGACGGAAAGAAACTTAAGCAACTCAGACCTTTAGGTCAACAACTTTTTTCCTCTCAAGAAGAAAGCGGTGAAACCATCCCAGTTGCCAGTGATATTACGCTAACCAGTGAACCCCCAGTTGTCGGTAAGACTATTACGGTAACCCATAACCGTGACTCCGGGGGTCGCTCTTTGAGAAGTGCCGTTGCTGATTCAACAAAGGTTACTCTAAAAAACCTGATTATTGCCAACGGCACAGGAGGGTCACAGGAGGAACCAACCGAGAGCGGGGGTAATGACCTAACTGGGGAGGATTACTCCGAGGCTAGCCCTTACGATACAATTCCCACTGGCAATGGCAACGACGGGTTCCGCTCTACATTGGGAATTATTAATACTGGCAATGGCCACGACTCCCTAATTGGGGGGGACTCCGAACTTCGTCCTATTTCTGAAATTCTCCTCCCCCTCCCTCCTACGCCATCTTTCCGATGGAACGGATTCCCCGGGCTCTCCGCGATTGAGCGCAGTCAAGAGGCCGTGTCAGAATTCAGTGGGATCAGTTCAGTTGAGGCCACTCTCCTCCTACCTTCGCTTCAAAAAGTTCGAGAGGCAGCACGCCGCTTGAGTGGGTTTATTACAGGAGACCACGGCAATGATTCCCTATTCTGATAAATCTGTAGAAACTCAAGCTCTGGGTCAAGATATTTAATTTACTCGATCGACCAGTGATACATGGGGAAGCTTTTTTCCGGCTTTCCCTTGATTAGGGGTGCCTCTTAGTAGTTCAACGCAATAATTATTTTTACAATGGCAACTTCATCTTTCAATCTTTCAGACCTCACCGGATCTAACGGCTTTACCATCAACGGCGTTGCCCCTTATGACACATCAGGTTATAGCGTCAGCGATGCTGGCGACATCAACAACGATGGTATTGCTGACATAATTATTGGCGCACCTGGATATACTACTAATCTTAGTGGTACTCCTGACCCCACCACCACTCCTGGTACTAGCTACGTAGTGTTCGGATCGCAAGCAGGATTCCCTGCTAACTTTGAACTCAGTACCCTTAACGGCACTAACGGCTTCGCCCTCAACGGCGTGGCGGCAGATGACTTGACTGGCTTGAGTGTAAGCGGTGCTGGGGACGTTAACGGCGATGGCAAAGATGACCTGATTATCGGGGCAATTGCGGCTGACCCCAACGGACTAGAGAATGCAGGCTCCAGCTATGTATTGTTCGGCTCCAACAACGGATTCGCTCCCAGCATTGACCTCGCTACCCTCAACGGCATTAACGGCTTCACCATCAACGGCATTGCGGCGGGAGACCAATTGGGCTCCTCAGTTAGCGGTGCTGGAGATGTCAACGGTGATGGCTTCGCTGACTTGAGTATCGGCGCACCTTATGCTGACCCCAACGGACTAGAGAAGGCGGGTCAAAGCTATGTGGTGTTCGGCTCCAACCAGGGATTCCCTACCAGCCTCAACGTCAGTACCCTTAACGGCAATAACGGCTTCACCATCAACGGCATGGCGGCGGGAGACGAATTGGGCGTCTCAGTCAGCGCCGCCGGAGACGTTAACGGTGACGGCATTGATGACCTGATTATCGGGGCATTTGGGGCTGACCCCAACGGACTAGAGTATGCGGGTCAGAGCTATGTAGTGTTCGGCTCCAACCAGGGATTCCCTACCAGCCTCAACGTCAGTGCCCTCAACGGCACTAATGGCTTTGCCATCGACGGCATTGCCGAGGGTGACTTCTCAAGCAGAGTCAGCGCCGCCGGAGACGTTAACGGTGACGGCTTTGATGACCTGATTATCGGGGCATTTGGGGCTGACCCCAATGGCAACTATGCAGGCACCAGCTATGTAGTCTTCGGTTCATCTAAAGCGTTCCCCGCCAACTTTAAGCCCTCTGGACTCAATGGCACTAACGGCTTTGCCATCAACGGTATTGCCGAGGGAGACCTCTCAGGCTTTCGTGTCAGCAGTGCCGGGGACTTCAACGGCGATGGTATTGATGACCTGATTATCAGCTCACCTCAGGCTGATACCGTTGCGGGTGAAAGCTATCTAGTGTTCGGCTCAAAAGAAGGATTCTCGGCCAGCATTAACCTCTCTTCCCTCGACGGCATCAACGGCTCTGTTCTCAACGGCGTTAATCCAGAGGACTTCTCCGGCATCTCAGTTAGCGGTGCTGGAGACATCAACGGCGATGGCGTCGCTGACCTGATTATCGGTGCCTCTTATGCTGACCCCAACGGCAAGACCAACTCTGGCTCTAGCTATGTCGTCTTCGGTAAAGTCCCCACCTTGGGCACGGAAGCCAAGGATGTGCTTAACGGTACATCTGGTGACGATGCACTCTACGGTCGTGGCGGCAACGATACGATCGCGGGCGGTGAGGGCGTCAACACTCTCTTGGGTGAGGATGGCAACGACCAGATTAACGGGGGTTCCCAAACTGATTACATCAATGGGGGCAACGGGAACGATGATATTTACGCTGCTGGGGGCAACAATACGATCTATGGCGGGCCTGGTAACGACTCGATCTACTCCGGTTCTGGCGATGACCTGATTTTGGGGGGCGCTGGCAACGATCGGATTTTCTTGGGCGGCGGAAAGGACATAGTTGTTCTGCAAATCAACAAGGGCGTCGATCGAATCGACAATTTCCAGGTGGGTCAGACAACACTCGGTCTCTCCGGTGGCTTGACGTTTCAGAACTTGGCGATCGCTCAAACGGGGAAGGATACTCTAATCAAATTTGCCAACACTGGCGAAAACTTGGCGCGTTTGAATGGGGTACAAGCTAGCAGTATCGGCTCTAGTAGCTTCGTCAATGTTTAGTGCGATCCAACTGCTTTGAGACTGTTTCAGTCTTCGACAACACACTCAGTTAGGGGAATCCGGCTCGGTTTCCCTAACTTTTCTTTCTTGTACTTCTGTGCACTTTTCAGCACATTTCCTTACGAACAAAAGACTAATCATGACAGATGCAATGCAATCAAACCGTAATGCCTTTGCGGCTAAGGAACTTCCCCTAACAATCAAAGATGCACCAGACATAGGGGCGCACAGTGGAAATTTCCTCAATTCTGCTACCCCCTCAACTAGCGCCCCCTCCCTGGAAGTCACTGCCTCCCGCCAGTTCACCTCCTGGTTAGCTGAGCAAAACCTGAGTCTTGCTTTCACCACCTATCAGGCGGGGAAAGTTTTTTTTATTGGGTTGCAACCGAATGGACAGTTGTCGGTATTCGAGCGCTCCTTTGAGCGCTGCATGGGGTTGTATGCAGAGGGTTCAACTCTCTACATGAGTTCTCTGTATCAACTGTGGCGGTTTGAAAATGCTCTCTCAGCGGGAGAAGTTCACAATGGCTATGACGGCGTATACGTGCCTCAAGTAGGTTACATCACCGGGGATTTGGACGTGCATGACGTGGTGGTAGAAGTACCCCCCCAGCCCCCCTTATCAAGGGGCGGGCAAGAAAAACAGAATTTTGTTCCCCCCCTTACTAAGGGGGGGTTAGGGGGGGTCATCTTCGTCAATACTCTATTTAGCTGTCTCGCCACAGTCAGTGAAAAGTACAGCTTCCTCCCTCTGTGGCAACCCCCATTCATCTCCAAGCTAGCGGCAGAAGACCGCTGTCACCTGAACGGCTTGGCACTGCGAGACGGGCTACCCCGTTACGTGACAGCAGTCAGCCAGAGTGATGTGGCGGACGGTTGGCGGGATAGAAGGCGCGATGGTGGGTGCGTTATTGATATCAGCAGCAATGAGATAATTCTGACCGGACTTTCCATGCCCCACTCCCCCCGCTGGTACAGGGATAAGCTGTGGCTGCTCAACTCCGGCACTGGGGAATTTGGCTATGCAGACATCGAACGGGGTGTCTTTGAGCCAGTAGCTTTCTGCCCTGGCTATATGCGCGGCTGTGCCTTCAGCGGTGACTTCGCCATCGTCGGGCTATCCAAACCCCGGCATAACAAGACGTTTTCCGGGTTGTCCTTAGATGACAACCTGCGTGCCAAAGATGCCGAACCCCGCTGCGGATTAGTGGTGATTGACCTGAGAAGCGGGGATATCGTCCACTCGTTGCGGATTGAAGGAGTGGTAGAGGAATTGTACGACGTGCAGGTGCTACCTGGAGTGCGTCGCCCGATGGCAATTGGCTTTAAAACCGACGAAATTCGCCGCGTTGTAACGATGGGCTAAGCGGGGAAGTACCCAGGGTGCTGTAAGTTGTGGCTTGGGTTTAAAAAATTAATACTTTATTGCCCACATTCGGCTCATTCGCCATTTTCTATCGCGCCAAGAGCTTTGAGCGTGGCTTTTTGTGCTTCGGTTAAAACGCATCTGCCAAAACTTTACTTTGCGATCGCCCCTACCGCTCACTATTGTTTGACCATGAAAGGTCAAAAGTTGTTTACCCTTTCCCACTTGCCACAGGTGAGTGTCAACATCCATAACACATTTGAGAATTTCACCTCTACAGACTGGGATGGAACCCGATCGCCCAAGTCAGAAATCGATCGCCAATGTCTCGCCAATTTTCCACAAATTTCCACAAAAGCCGCATAATCAACGGTTTTTCCTGTGAGGAACCTGCTGACAGTTGATAAAGCAAGTCCTAATTCTTCAGCAAAGGCTCTTTGGCTGGGAAAACCATTGTGCTGGAGGGCTAATTTGGCTTGCTTAATCCAGTCGCTGCGAACTTTGAGCGATCGTGACATACCCTATTCCTCCGAAAGTTATGCAGATTTTAGCAAGTTACTCGAAAGTCGGTAATAAGTCAGTACATTCTCAGTCTCGATCTCGGTCAACGGCAAGTTTTGATGAATTTAGTAGAGATGAGAAGTCCGATGCGGGTTCTCGATCGAAAGACATCAGTTTAACGCCAGAATTCACCATCAAGATTAGGAAAAATCCGGGGAAAGACTATGAAACCAACATTGCGAATCTTAGCAAAATTTGCTGTAATCGCCACGCTCTTTTTGCTCATTGAGTTAGTAGTTATTAATCTGTACGTTCCAGCAGCACAGGCACAGGATATTATCGAGAAGGTTACTGAAACGCAAGATTCGACCGCTGAGTTTCTGCGTACACCCAGTGCATTATCTACTATTTCTAGTGATGCAGTAGAAATAAAAACGGAAAATACCCAACTCAGTGTTGAGCAGGGAAATCAGGATCGAAATAAAGATTTGGCGTGTAATAATAAGAACTTTACCTCTTCAATTGGTGGTGGATTTTTGTCCAACACTCCATTTTAGAGGATAGATAAAACACCCAGCAATTATGCTGCTTTCAAACCAGACTGTCTAAATCCTGCTGCTAACGGAGAGTGTTGGGACAAACCTCGCTATTATTACTACGCCACATTTCCTAATATCAAAGAATGGCGGGGGAAAATTTGCGCCACGTCTGTAGAAAGTGCCAACCACACTCATGTTATTAACTATAAAACTACGTCCAGTCAAACTTGCCCAATAGGAGGACAAAAATATTGTCAACTATATGAAGGTCCAACAGTAGGTTTCCAAGTTAAAGGGCATAATCAACCAGAAAAGGAGTGGAATTGGCTGAAAAAAAATGAAAAGCTAGCTCTGTACGAGATTCCTGCAAGCGAAACACAAGTTTATAATTGGGCATGGAAGACTTCTCAACCCAGTGACTTTCGCTTGGTAGTTTGGTATGCAAAGCCGTTAGATGAATTCGATTTCATGATGGATCAGCGGACTGCCTCAAAATAAGTCAGTCGAAAGTCGGTAACAAGTCAGTACATTCTCAGTCTCGATCTCGGTCATCTGCGTGTTTTGATGAATTTGTAGATGGGATTAGAGGGAAAACAACCTCTCTTTAGCTGCAAGCCATCGGTTGCGACAATTAGTAGCTCAAACATTGCAGCAAATAGGCAACGTCTTGAAAACACAGTTGAGGATTTTCACCATGAAGAAAAGTGTATTAACCATCGCCCTTGCTACAGGAGTGTTTGCTTTAGCTTTCTCAGGGCAGGCTATTGTTAAAGGCAAAGACTTAATAGGCGCACAGTTTAACGCAGTTAACGAGCAGGGGAGAAAGCTGAACTTTCAAGTCAAAGATGTTGAACTCCCAAAAGCCCCCGAAAACCGTCCCACTTTCGTTGCCCCCCTGGGTGGCGGCGGCGTCTGGCTCAACGGCCTCAAGTTCAATGGCTGGAGTCGGAACGGCGGGCACAACGGCGTGAGAGTGAACGCTCTCGTGCTCCCGGGCACGAGTATGCAAGCCACAAAACTGCAAGGCATGGAATTGCAAAGCCTTAAAGTCGAAGGTGGACAGCTTGTAGGCGTAACGCCAGTTGCTGCTGAGATGCAAGGCAAAATGTTCGTAAACGACTGTCTCATGTATCCCTATATTGGTTGCAGGAAAAGATAGTTCTCCCAAAGATACCCGACTTCTCAAAGAAGTCGGGTATCTCAACCCCTGGCAGAAATAGAAACTATGAAAAAGACATTTATATACAGTTTTGTTGTTGTTTTTCCGGTATTGCTTATTAGCTGTGGAGTGTTTGCAAAGAATCAAAACAGCACTTATAAAACCGAACCCGACACCAGCGCGACTGCCCCGACGACTGAAATTGTTAAAGGCAAAGACTTAAAAGGCGCACAGTTTAACGCAGTTGACGAGCAGGGGAGAAAGCTGAACTTTCAAATCAAAGATGTTGAACTAGACCCAAAAGACCCCGAAAAAGAAACCTATCTTTATACAGTTTTTTATCTAGATTCTGCTGATTCTCAATGGAAGAATTTGTGTACTCCTGATGCCGAAAATGTCGCCAAGGCAATTCCGCTGACGGGTTCGTGGGATGAGACAGGAAAGCATACTGAATCGAGCGATCTCATGACCTTTGGCTGTACAAGTGGAGTTCTAGCTAAGTGCGTTCGCTTCGGCTACAAACCTTGGAAGAATGTCAAAGGCAAGTCACTGCGAGACTATCACCAAGCTTGCACGCGCATGACACGGGCCGATTACTGCGGAAACGGCAAAGGCTACACGCGAGAAGGGACTCCCATTGACATCTATGACGCTCTTGGTATTCAAAAGAAAACCCCCAACAGCGGGATGGTATTTGAAGCAGCTTGGAGTCCAGAGGGTGCGACTTTTATCAATCGACCCAGATGGTATGATACACTATCTGAAATTCGCCAAGAATGTCCTAACAAACTTAAGGATCGCATTAATGAGAGCGGTGGTGGGACAACTGCTGAAAAGGGAGCATGTCACTTTTGCGATGAGTATAAATACTCGTCAACTCCAGCATGACTTTTTTACGGATCATCAGTATAAT
>NZ_JAUBVF010000045.1:16891-51495 GCF_036705685.1 Microcoleus sp. AT3-A2 | reverse complement strand
TTAGCTCGTCAGCAGGGTTTTGACATCACTGTTAGTGGTTGGCAGTATGGCTAATTGAGAATGGTGCAAGATCTCAGTTAAAACCGACTGCAAGTGTCAATTCAATCCGATGTTGAGTTTCGCATAAAACCGACTGCAAGTGTCAATTCAACTCGATGTTGAGTTTCGCATTTCACGTTAATCAACCTCCTCAGTCCTCTTGCAGAGGACTTGCGCTATGAGACAGGGATTTCAATCCCTGTCGGACTCGCCGTCAAACGAGTTAGACCACTTAAAGCCGTCAAGCGAAGGACGGGGTTTTAGACCAATTTTCTTGATAAATTAAATGCCCGATCGCTTAACTAATACAAATTAAACTTAAATCAAATAACAATAATGGTTCAAACCGCTTCTAAACCTTTGAGTCTCCATGAATTTCTCCAACTGTCGGAAACCAAACCCGCCAGCGAATTCATCGACGGTCAAATTATCCAAAAACCTATGCCCCAAGGAAAACACAGCACAATTCAAAGCGATTTGGGTGCTGACATCAACCGGGTACTCAAACCCCAACGCATCGCCCGCGCCTATCCAGAATTGCGCTGTACCTTTTGCGGTCGATCGACTGTACCCGATCTTGCAGTCTTTACCTGGGAACGCATTCCCCGCGACGAAAACGGCGAAGTAGCCAACACTTTCGCCATCGCCCCGGACTGGACAATCGAAATTCTTTCCCCCGACCAAAGTCAAACTAAAGTCGTCCGCAACATTCTCTACAGTCTCGCCCACGGAACCCAGATGGGCTGGTTGATTGACCCGGAAGAAGAACTGGTATTTGTCTATTTTGCCGTTAGCGAAGCCCTCGCAGAGGATCGCACCATAGCAGTTTTTGAAGAACCGGGCGATCGCATCCCCGTTCCAACCTTTGCCGAATCCTTCAATCTCACCGTCGCTGAAATGTTCAGTTGGCTGACTCAGTAGCGCCACCTCGGTTTATGAATGATTTAACCGCAGAGGGCGCAGAGGGCGCAGAGGAAGAGAAGAGAGAGAACTCTACGGATTTGGTTCGATCTAATGTGCGGTCGATCGCTTATACTAAAATATCTGGTTGTCAGCTCTTCAATGACGAGAGATGACTAAAGTGGTCACTACAAACTTGATTATGATTATTTAACCGGACTTGATATCATCTTTCAAATAACCGCTAACTACTAACAACTAACTACATAAAACGTTTCTCAAAAATGGAAGCTAAATCTTACAAAGACACCGTAAACCTGCCCAAAACAAAGTTTGATATGCGCGCCAACGCCACCAAGCGCGAACCAGAATTGCAACAATTTTGGGCAGATCAAGAAATCTACGATCGCCTCTCGGAAAATAACCCAGGCGACTTGTTCATCCTCCACGACGGGCCACCCTACGCCAACGGACAACTCCACATCGGCCACGCCCTCAACAAAATCCTTAAAGACTTTATCAACCGCTACCAAATGCTGCGCGGCAAAAAAGTTCGCTACGTTCCCGGTTGGGATTGTCACGGATTGCCGATCGAACTTAAAGTATTGCAAAACATGAAATCGGACGATCGGCTAAATCTTACGCCGATCGAACTCCGCCGCAAAGCCGCCGCCTTCGCGCAGCAAACAATGGAACAGCAGCGCGAATCCTTCCAGCGCTACGGCGTTTGGGGCGACTGGGAACACCCGTATTTAACCCTGAAACCCGAATACGAAGCGGCTCAAATCGGCGTTTTCGGTCAAATGGTTCTCAAAGGCTACATCTATCGCGGCTTTAAACCCGTGCACTGGAGTCCGAGCTCGAAAACAGCCCTCGCCGAAGCGGAATTGGAATATCCCGAAGGCCACACGTCGCGCAGCATCTACGTCGGCTTCCATGTGAGAAAGTTGTCAAAATCTTTGCAGTCGAAGCTCAAGCGCTATATGCCGAGCCTCTGGGCGGCGATTTGGACGACTACCCCTTGGACGATTCCGGCGAACTTGGCGATCGCAGTCAATCCCGAACTGACTTATGCGGTGGTGGAACCGCCGGCAAATTCGCACATCGCACAACAATTTATGTTAGTAGCTGTCGATGCGGTCGATCGGCTGTCGGCAACTTTTAACACTGAATTAAAAATACTTGCCACCTTCAAAGGCAAAGAATTAGAAGGTTGCAGCTACAAACACCCACTGTTCGATCGCGAAAGTCCAATTGTTGCCGGCGGTGACTACATTACCGCTGATTCCGGGACGGGGTTGGTGCATACTGCACCGGGGCACGGACAAGAAGACTTTATCGTTGGAAAACGCTGCGGTTTGCCAGTTTTAACGCCCGTAGATGAAAACGGAAATTTCACCGCAGAAGCCGGACAGTTTGCAGGTTTAAATGTCCTCGGAAACGGCAATGCCGCAGTGATTGATGCCCTTGCGGAAGCAAATTGTTTGATTAAAGAGGAAAGTTACGCTCACTCTTATCCTTACGATTGGCGCACCAAAAAGCCGACTATTTTTCGGGCGACAGAACAGTGGTTTGCTTCCGTTGAAGGGTTCCGAGATGAAGCCTTAAAAGCGATCGCCGAGGTGAATTGGATTCCCGCCCAAGGGGAAAATCGGATTACTGCAATGGTTAGCGATCGATCGGATTGGTGTATTTCTCGCCAGCGGACTTGGGGCGTTCCGATTCCCGTATTCTACGACGAAGAAACCAACGAACCGCTGCTGAATCAAGAAACGATCGCCCATGTCCAAGCCCTTTTTGCCGAGAAAGGTTCCGATGCTTGGTGGGAATTGTCGATCGATGAATTGCTGCCGGAATCTTACCGCAATAACGGCCGCACTTACCGCAAAGGTACAGACACGATGGATGTGTGGTTTGACTCGGGTTCTTCCTGGGCCGCAGTTGCCCAAGGTCGATCGGAATTAAACTATCCTGCTGATATCTATTTGGAAGGTTCAGACCAGCATCGCGGCTGGTTTCAATCGAGTTTACTTACCAGTGTAGCAACTAACGGCATTGCTCCTTACAAAACAGTTTTGACTCACGGTTTTGTACTCGATGAAAAAGGCCGCAAGATGAGCAAGTCTGAAGAAAATGTCGTCGATCCGGCCGTCGTAATTAAGGAATATGGAGCCGATGTTTTACGGTTGTGGGTGTCTTCGGTAGACTACTCGGCCGATGTGCCGTTGGGCAAAAACATTCTCAAACAGCAGTCAGATGTTTACCGCAAAATTCGCAATACAGCTAAGTTTTTGCTGGGCAATTTGCACGACTTTGATCCGGCAAAAAATGCGGTTGCTTACGAGGAATTGCCGGAAATAGACCGCTATATGCTGCACAGAATGGGCGAAGTTTTTGCGGAAGTTCAAGAGGCTTTTGAAAGCTTCCAATTTTCCCGATTCTTCCAAACTGTGCAGAATTTCTGCACGGTGGATTTGTCGAATTTTTACTTGGATATTGCCAAAGACCGACTTTACATCAGCGCGACAGATACCCGTCGCCGCCGCAGTTGTCAGACGGTGATTGCAATTGCTGTGGAGAATTTGGCAAGGGCGATCGCACCTGTGTTGTGTCACATGGCTGAGGATATTTGGCAGTACCTTCCCTATCCGACTCCTTACAAGTCCGTGTTTGAAGCCGGCTGGGTGCAAATGGATGCTTCATGGCACAATCCAGAATTGGCTAATCGCTGGCAGTATTTGCGACAAGTGCGCGGCGAAGTTAATAAGGTTTTGGAAAAAGCCCGGATGGAAAAGGCGATCGGTTCTTCTTTGGAAGCTAAGGTTTTATTGTACGTTCCCGATGTTGAGAAAAGAGAGCAATTGCAAGCTTTGAATCCCAGCAGTGAAGAATTGGTGGATTATGTGCGATCGCAAAATTCCGTCATAGAGTTAGCGGCAGAGGAAAAAGCAAAAGCAGCACAAGATAAACAGGAAGAACAAGCGGCCAAAGTTGCCAAAGTCTTGACAGAAAACACAGTTTATGTTGAGGCGGAAACGATCGCACAAAAGCGCGATCGACCTTCTCAGATAGTAGAGTATTCTGCCCCTGAACTGTCGGCTTCAGATTCGCAGCCAATCTTAGATCAAGCCGCCGAGTTTGTAGCTAATTTGCCTGAATACGCGGGCAACTTTTTTACAGAATACCAACAAGTTTTGGTAACACTTGGGCTGTTAGCCTCTGTGTTAGTAACGGGCAGAGTAACGCTGGCGATTTTGGATACGATGAATCAGATTCCGATGTTGGGAGGCTTCTTTGAAGTCATCGGCATCTTATTTACAATCTGGTTTGCTTTCCGTCACTTGCTGTTTGCCGCCAACCGTCAAAAAATTGCAGAACAAATTGATTTCCTGACAGCAGATGTGGTGGGCCGGAGTACAGCGCTTGTACTTGCAGAAACAAAGGCGATCGTCCTCGCACCGCCAGTAGATGCAGCGCTTGTGCTTGTAGAAACACAGGCGATCGCACAAACAGCCCCAGCCGAAAAAGTGTTTGTAGAAACACCCCAAATCCCGGAAGCAGAATTAGTTGCGATCGAACCCAAACCAGAAATTCCTGCTGAGATAGCTGCAGGGCACGATTCTACAATGACCGGCAACGGTGTAGACGAACTGCGGTATTTGTTCATTACTTCAGAAGTGGAACTGGTAGAATCGAATGCAGCGATTCAGGAATTGCCGTACAGTTATCAGTCTCCAGAGTTGGCGATTGGTGTAGTCAAAGCAGACGGGGAAAAGTGCGATCGTTGCTGGAACTACTCTACTCACGTCGGAGAGTCGATCGAACATCCGCTAATTTGCGAACGCTGCGTTTCAGCAGTAGACGGCAAATTCTAACGTAGGGTGCGCTTCGGGAAAAATTCTTGAGTTTGTGGTAGCCACATTCAGCCCGAAGCGCACTCTACAATAACTTCATTTACTTATTTCTGATTAAAAAAACCGCAGACTATTTCACCAGGGTTGTTTTGTCCAAACGCCAAAACTGTTCCATCTTTCTTAACTGTAGTGCGATCGCGGCAATTGTAGACTTCTAGAGGCTGTTTCACTCCATCAACACTAAGAATTACCCTGTATTCCCAATAATTTTTTGCACTGCGTTTGATATCGACAATGCAAATCTCGCTTCCTTGATAATTGCGGCATACAGAGGCGTCAGCAGGAAGCGCCACCCAGAAAAAAGATATTAATAGCAAAAAGTAGCAAACACATTTCATCATCTGCGATCGCCTTTTCCTTTACGCTACTCCGAAACCAGTATGCGGACGCTTGTAAGGTGGATGCAACCCCAACACAATATCCTCCTCAGACACTCCCATCTCCACAAATTCCCGTGCAATATCTACTTCTGTCATGTTGCGCTGAATCCAAATTTTGCTATCCTTAATATCCAAATGAATGAAACAGTTGTATATCCGCTTTAGCCCCTCCCAGCCAACATCTAGTAACTGATAGTGGTCATGTTCTCCATCAAAAACAAGCTGGCATTCAACGCCTGAATTAGGCTTTTCTAGCGTAGCTTGTTGAGTTAGCAATTTGCGGATACACTGGCGGTAATGCTCTACTCTTTCCATTCCACAATTACCTCCTTTTGCGGATCGTAAACGACGAGTTTAAGTTGATACACATTGACCGCTTCTTGTATAAATGGCTCTTGAAAAAACGAGTCAAAAGTATCAAATGGTACTGCTAGATACAGTGTTCTGTCCGGTTCTTTGATTTGTAAGGCAAGCCGATAATTCAAAAATTGACCCAAGGCGAGATGAAAGTCAGTAATTGCAGAGTTGTTGAGAAAGCTTTTAATTTCAACAGCAATTTTTTGACCAAATTTTTCCGCCGCCAAAATCTTCTCTGCGGCTAAATCAATCTCAAACTTAACACCCTGAATTTTGACGATCAGCGGATCTGCGGTGATTTCCCACTCCTCCTTCTGAAGCGCTTCCTTTACAGCATCGTGAAATAAATCTCTAGCAGCCATTTATGTACAATACAGCTTTTATATCTCTTATCTATTCTACTGCATAACCCGTATACTTCCGCATAAAGGGCGGCTGAAACCCCCAAACAATATCCTCTTTTGGAACTCCGGCTATTACTAAATCTTCAGCAATATCATCTTCAGTGGCATTCCATTGAAGCCAAATTTTCCCGCCCTTGATATCAATGTGAATGCTACAGTGATGCACCCTAGTCTGCTTGTCCCAGCCCACATAGAAGATTTGGTAATGATCTCGTTCTGTATCAAGAATTGTCTCGACTTCAATGTCTCCGTGAGCAGGTTTGCGCTTGCCGTACTCCAGTAACATTTGCTGCACAATTTGCCGATATTTGCTTAATTTTTCCATTCTACAATAACCTCAACTGCTGTATCATAAACAATCATTTTTACCTGGTTTTCTTCGATCCTTGCTTTCGGGAAATCTAGTTGAAAGAATTCTTCATAGGTTATTAACGGCACAGCCAAGTACAAAATGCGATCTGGTGCTTTTTCTTTGAGTGCGGCTCGATAATTAATGAACTGCCCCAATGCTCTGTGAAATTCCGAGATTGCCGACGATTTTGCCAAAAAACTTTTGACCTCAACGGCAATTTTTTCGCCTTCCCTTTCTGCCGCAATCAGCCTTTCTGCTCCCAGATCGACATATCTACACCGCCCACACTAATCGGAAACGGATCGTGGGTAATATGCCAGCCTTCTTTTTGCAAAGCTGTTTTGACAACTTCATGAAAAACATCTCTGGCAGACATAATATATCGATAACTAACTTACTTATTCCTATCTTACCTTTTTTGATAACCAACTGGCAGTATTGTGCCAGCGACTAAGCAATTAGGTGCGCCCTCAAGTCGCGACATCATAAGATAGCTGAACCATACCAGAACTGTATGTCTGACATCCTGTTAACTGCAAAGCTGTAGTATTTATGGGATTAACAAATAAAGGGATTCCCTCGCCTAAAATAATCGGGTGCACCGACAAAATCACTTCGTTGACAAAGTTTTGATTCAGGAAATCGCGAATCAGCAGAGAACCTCCCACCAACCAAATATTCTTGCCCTCAAGCAAGCGCAAATCATTGACAAAACTCTCTAAATCTGTTACTATTTCGACATCAGGAGTGGCTTGAAAATCTAGATTTTTCGTAAAAACATAACTCTTTTTTTCCTGGTACGGATACTCGCCAAAAGTTAG
Source organism: Microcoleus sp. AT3-A2 (assembly GCF_036705685.1). Lineage (NCBI taxonomy): Bacteria > Bacillati > Cyanobacteriota > Cyanophyceae > Oscillatoriales > Microcoleaceae > Microcoleus > Microcoleus sp. AT3-A2. Next base: position 44,328 of record NZ_JAUBVF010000045.1, on the reverse strand, counting down.
AACTTGTTCGTAAGTTTTCCGACCCATGAGAACCGTATCGATGCTATCTAAGAAGTTACTATAACCGTAATTTTGGTCTGTAAACAGCCAGTCAATATCGCCATTCGATCGGGCGATATAACCGTCCAGACTAGATGCAATGAATAGTACAATTTTACGCATGGTCACACCGAGGTTTTGGGAATGATTGGGGCAATGAGCGCCCCAATTACCTTAATTTTAAATGATTTAGCGTCCTGACGGTAGCTTGAGTTCGATACCCAGTTTGTTGCTGACATCGATCGCCTTATCAGCAAAATCAGTCATGCCTGCGATCGGAATTGCGATCGCAGTACCCGCCGCTACAAGAGCTGTTAACCTTTTCTTTAATTTGGTTTTATTCCATTGGCTTTCCGGTTTTTTGATTTCGGCTTCGACATCTTCAATATCAATAATTATCTCATCGCGAATGTCTTCGGGAAACTGATCGGCGGTTTCACGCATCGAGGAAATCAGTTTCAGGATTTCTGCCGTATTGGCGTTATTATTTTGGTTAAATTGGCTATTGCTAGCTTGGGCATTGTCGCGGCCGATAACACCGGAAACATTAGCGCCTTCTAGGTTGTTGGCTTGCGAGTTATCAACTTTATCACCTCCAACTTTATCACCTCCAACTTTATCACCTCCAACTTTATCACCGCCAACTTTATCGCCTTGACCGTATTGATGAATAGTATGAGACATGGAGGTATTTTCTGCTGTAGACTTATATTTTAGTTGTAACAGTTGACTGCTGTGTAGTGGCAACATTGCATAAGTTTGTCCATCGTCGTCGCTGAATTCGACTTCGTAAACTTCTGGAGCTAAAACCTCGACGATCGTACCCACTTGACCTGCAAGTAAATTAGCATCGGGTAAATCTTCTTTGATGGCAACAACATCGAGTAATTGTAACTTGACGATCACCTTTACCATAATTTACCTCCGAATGTAACAGCTAGTGAGTCGGGGGAACGTTTCTGTAGAACGGACAATCCAAGTGCTGCGAATTGTTGCGGTGTTTCCATTGCGGGTTAGGGGGAAATCGACCAGATAGCGTTGACCGTATTCATCTTGGCTGGAGGAGATAGCATCATAGATTTGAATCGCTTCTAACAGGATAAATTCCAATTCTTCGGCATCTTCAGCACTTAACCCTAGGATAGCAAGAAATAACCGAGCTTTGTGTTTTCCCCGATCGTGCAGGATGTTCAAGCTATAGTCCCGAAGTTTGTGAATATCAATAAACGCAGCTTCAGCGTTGGGGAGTTTCATCGGAATTGCCCATTATCTTGTCGCCTTGAATTCGATCGCCCCCAAAGTTATCGCCGCGCCCGTTTTGATGAGTTGTTTTAGAACTGCGATCGAGATTGTTTTGATGAACGTGAATGTTAATTCCAGGATAACCGTCTTCTGTATAGTCTAAATCTCGATCGCCCATTTGGTTTCTGCGACGAAGTTCGATCGACTCATACCCATCCAGCAACTCTCGCAAATTCAGCCAGATTTTAAGTTTGCCGACAAAATATTTGTTCAGACCCTCACCCTCGTGTCCCAGCAATTCCTCATAATCCAGCGGTTCAGCATCGGGATTATCGGGAACCGGCACCTTTTGACTGATTTCCAGATTGGCAAAAGAATTGTGGATTTTGGTAAACGTATCGCGAATCATGCTGAGGAAAGAACGCCGCGTCGATTCCCGCCCGCTAACGGCAATAAAGATTTTCTTATCTTCCGGGTCAGATTTGATCCGCGCGATGTTGTACACCTCAGCCCCTTCCCTGTACTCCACCATAACCCCCGTCCGCCAGTGGGTGCATTTGTGGATTTTCTCGTGCATGAGGACGATGAAGCGCGAGAGGATGCTGTCGGGGAGGATGCGGTAGTGATATTGAAATTCCAGGGTTTCGCCTTGGAGTTTGGTGTTTTGCGGTTCTTCTTTGGGCAAGATGCCGGGGATGAGGAAAGTCGGCGCGGGACAATGGCTGACGGGGAAGCAGAGTTCAAATTCCTCCATCAACTCGGTGAGGCAGTCGTAGCGGCGGCTGGGATATTTAGTTGAGTCGAGGATGCGGCTGAGGTCGGCGTAGGTGAGAATGCCTTTGGTTTTGACTTTGAGTGCCTCGTCGCTGAGGAGGGCATAGATGCCTTCTGTCACCCAGTGGGGATTGAGGATGTTGGTGGATTGCAGGATGGGGTGTTCGCGGAAGTTGAGGACAATGCCCAGGTTGTGCAGCAGTCCGATGAGTTGGGTTTGGTCGGTTTCTTCAAAGATGTTTTCTTTGGCGCAGATGGTGGCGTATTCGCTGATGCTGATGATGTCTTTGTCGAGGTTTTCCAGGCGCTGCTTGACTTGGAACCAGCTTAGCGGCAAAAGATCGTAGACTTCTTTGAGTTGGGAGATTTCCGTGTGGATGGCCCTGCGGAGTTCGTCGATGCCGGTTCCGCTTTCGCAGGAAGTTTCGACAATCGCTTTGATGTTGGGATATTTGTCGCGCAAGGCTTTGCGGTTGAGATCCAGGGGTTGTTCGTCGCACTTGTTGCCGACGAGGATGACGGGGGATGCGTCGCCGAAGCTTTCGATCAGTTTCAGCCAGTATTCGAGGCGGTTTTCGTCTTCGCTGCGGCAGTTGGAGACGAGGAGGTAGAGGCTGCGTTTGGTGAGGAAAAATTGGTGGGTGGCGTGGTAGATTTCTTGTCCGCCGAAGTCCCAGACGTTGAGTTTGACTGGTTTGGTGTTGACTGTAATTTGCCAGTCTGTGATGTTGAGTCCGTCGGTTTGGGGCTGGTTGGGGTTGTATTGGTTGTGGGTGAGGCGGTTGATGAGGGAGGTTTTGCCGACGCTACCTTGCCCGACGAGGAGGACTTTGGCTTCGTTGAGGGGGCGGACTTCGCCGCTGCGGAGTTGGCGCAGGTAGTTGAAGATGGTGGCGTGAGTGCTGAAGCCTGTATACTTTTCAGCCCCCCCTAGAACTTCTGGATAAATGGGCAAGGGATTGCGACGGAGATCGAGTTTTTGAAGTTTTGGCAGTGTTTCCAAGCATTCAGGGATAGTTTCAATCTGATTTCTTCCAAAGTAAAGCTGTTCCAGATTGGACAGTTGGCCGATCGCATCTGGGATTTGCTTAATCTGATTGTTACTGAGGTCAAGCTTTGTCAGATTGGACAGTTGACCGATCGCATCTGGGATTTGAGCAATTTGATTGTTACAGAGGTCAAGTCCTGTAAGTTGTGAAAGTTGGGCGATCGAATCTGGGATTTGCGTAATCTGATTTGTAAAGAGGGTAAGACTTGCCAGATTGGACAGTTGGCAGATCGCATCTGGGATTTGAGTAATCTGATTGTCATGGAGTCCCAGCCCTTGCAGATTGGACAGTTGGCAGATCGCCTCTGGGATGGAGGTAATCTGATTGCTCCCGAGCTGAAGCCATGTCAGATTAAATAGTTGGGCAAGCATATCTGGGATTTGCTTAATCTGATTGTTACTGAGGTCAAGCTTTGTCAGATTGGACAGTTGACCGATCGCATCTGGGACTTGTGCAATCTGATTGCCACTGAGGTTAAGCTCTCTCAGATTGGGCAGTTGGACAAGTGCTTCGCAAAGCTTTGCTAACGCATCTGGGACTTGTGCAATCTCATTGTCACTGAGGTAAAGGCTTCTCAGATTGGGCAGTTGGACGAGTGTTTCACAAAGCTTTTCTAGCGCATCTGGGATTTGTGCAATTTGATTATCACTGAGGTCAAGGTGTTCGATATTGGGCAGTTGGACGAGTATTTTACAAAGCTTTGCTAACGCATCTGGGATTTGAGTAATCTGATTGCTACTTAGGTGAAGATGTGTCACATTGGGCAGTTGGACAAGTGCTTCTGCTGGGATTTGGGTTATCTGATTACCATTGAGGTTAAGTTCTCTCAGTTGGGAAAGTTGTACTAACGCATCTGGGATTTGTACAATCTGATTATCCCTGATGTCAAGGTGTGTCAGATTGGACAGTTTGGCGAGTGCTTTGCAAAGTTTTTCTAGCGCATCTGGGATTTGTGCGATCTGATTGTTCCACAGGGAAAGCTCTGTCAGATTGGACAGTTGCTCGATCGCATCTGGGATTTGGGCAATCTGATTGTGACTGAGGTTAAGCTTTATCAGATTGGACAGTTTGCCGATCGCCTCTGGAATTTCTGTTAAACCAATGCCGGTTAAATTTAAACTCTCTAATTGCTTCATTTCCAGCAGCAATTCTGGCATTTTTCCGAATGGATTGCTGCTGAGGTTAATCGATCGCAAATTTGCCAGCGATCGCAATTCATCTGGCAGTGATGTCAATTGATTCGTAATCGGTAGCGGAGTCCATTTACCATCAGCCCCTACTCGCCATCTATTTACCTTCCCCAACACCAACGACTCAAGCTGCGTGCACTTGCCAATCTCCGGCGGCAATTCCTCCAACCCCAACCCCGACAAATCCAGTTCCGTCAATTTTTCCTCGGCTACTTGGTCAATTCGCCGCACTGCTTCCTCTCGCGTCATGCCCTTTGTCTCTCGGTAGGATTCATTTTATTGTGACAGGAATTTTCGCTTGGTGGGGAGTTTCCCGCGCGTCACAATCAAAGAAACCGGGTTTTTTTTGTTTCTACACTGTCATGCGTCTTCTGGGCAAAAACCCGGTTTCTGAGCGAGGCATCACAACTATAATAAAATAACGGTTACAAGAGGAAAGCCAATGGTGACGAGCCTGAATGTGGATACGGCACTGCTGCAAGAGGCGATCGAACTTGAGGGAGAAATTGAGTTCGAGACTCTAGTTGAAATCGCCTTGCGCGAATACATTCAACGCCGCAAACAGCCACAGAATCTCGAACTTAGCTTTGGAGAATCTCTCAGTGCATTTCGTGAAAAATATCAACTGCACGAACTGGGTTTAAATCCTGATGAAATTTGGGGAGAAGTTCGCGATCGAACTTTTGCAGGACGCGAGGTCATCTTTGAATGACGCTGCGTTATTTACTCGATACCAACATTATCTCCGAACCTGTTCGTCCTGTTCCGAATGCGAATGTGATGACTAAACTAATTGAGGCAAAATCCACAGTTGCGATCGCCTCGATCGTTTGGCAGGAAGTTCTGCTGGGCTGTTATCGAATGCCAGATTCTAAGCGTCGCAGTGCGATCGAAGCTTATCTTCAGGAAGAAGTGAAAGTAAAATTACCGATTTTGCCCTACACTCAAGAAGCGGCTGAGTGGTTCGCTAAAGAACGAGCAAGACTCATCCCAATCGGGCTTACACCGTCTTATGCTGATGGGCAAATTGCAGCGATAGCTAAAGTCAATAATCTGATTCTGGTGACACGAAATGTTGCTGATTATGCAAACTTTCAAGACTTGGCAATCGAAAACTGGTTTTCTTAAACTTAATCGATTTAATCATCTGTATGATGAGAAACAATAATGCGATCGATTTCTTCCCGGTGGCGATCGTAATAACGCCAAGCATTCTCTAAATCGCGATCGTCCAACACTGGATAATTCCGAAGTAACTCAGCCTCATTAGCGCCCTGTTGGTGAAGCGAAACCAGTGTCCAAACAGGAATGCGGGTGTTGTGAATCCGGGCATTTCCTCCACAGACTCCAGGCGTACTCTGAATCGCCCTAGCTGAGAGTTTTTCTTGAAACAGCAAACTCTCTTCAGGTGTCAGCGACTCAATGACTTGAATTAAGGAGTCAACCAACTGAATGTTCATAGCTGGTAATTTACGGAATATATAATAGTGCGATCACTCAAACTATCATAGCAAATTTCCCCAACACCAACCTCTGAAGCGGAGCGCACTTGCCTATCTCCGGCGACAATTCCTCGAACGCTGCCAAATCCAATTCTGTCTGGCCTTCATCTGCGGCTTTGTCGATAAACTGCCACAACTCCTCTGGCGTCATACCCTTTGTGTCTCGGTAGGATTCATTTTATTGTGACAGTCAAACTCAATAAACCTGGTTTTTTTGGGTTTCTACGACTGTAACCCGTCTTCTGAGCAAAAACCCGGTTTCTTACCACCCGCGAGGAATCTGGGGAGGAAAAAGGCTACACATTTTTTGTTTAGTAGATTTATGTTAAAGGGAGATGAATTATTCGGTCTTGGTATTCGTTATCAAACGAACCATCCACAATCACAATCAATTCCTCAATATTTTGCCCAATACTTAAATCCTGATTCAAAACGAAAATCCCTGGAATATGACCACCTTGAGCCAGATGATCTACCAAATGTACGGGCATTGACTTGCGATTGTTTGTCACCAAAATAAAGTTATGCTCCTCACACCACACCAAAATCTCTGGATCGAGAGTGCTTTTTGGGGGTGTACCAATTTCGCCCACTGCCCAAACTACTAAATCAGGGCGTTTTCGCCGAAGTTGTGTAGCATAAATGGGCGTAACATTCTCGTCCATTAAATATTTGAGCGCCATTTCTCAAGCACCCTGGATAACAGATTGTCTTTCCCGTTCAGCTTTCAATTTTCGCAATCTTTCTGTCGCAGGATGGGGATTGGCTACTTGGATCTTTCGCTGCTGATGCGACCATTCCAACCAATCTTGCAAATATCTACTTACTGATTCTTGATTCTGTAAATAATACAAAATAGTCGTATAAACTTCTGCCAAAGTTAGAGATGGATATAGTTGCTGAATTTCTTCTGGGGTGCGTTCCCGATAAAGATACTCATACAGTACCGTCTCAATCCCGATGCGATGTCCTTTAATGCGAATATCATCCGGTGCTAAAAAATCAAAATACTCATTCAGTCCCATATCTAAAATCCCTGTTTTAGCTATCTACTATTCTACTATTCGGTTTCCTCGGAAACAATAATGCGATCGATTTCTTCCCGGTGGCGATCGTATTTTTTTATTTAGTGACGAGAAATACCCAGAGAAACCAGGTTTCTCAGTTCTACGTGTGATACCTGCTTACTAAAACTTTACCTAATCTAAATATAAACACATAATCAACCTCAATTTCATGTTTTTTACCAACAGATGACAAAGGGTGATAGGCTGGGGATAGGAAGTTATTTGTTTATGAACCAAATTAAACGTGTTGCCATAGTGGGAGGAACCCACGGAAACGAACTCACAGGAATTTACCTCGTGAAGAAATTCGATCGCGCACCAGAGTTAATTGGGCGATCGACTTTTGAAACTATCACCCTGCTAGCCAATCCCAAAGCTTGCGAAATCGGGACACGCTACATCGATATTGACCTCAACCGCTGCTTTAGAAAGCAAGATTTAGAAAATCCCCATCTCTCCAGCTATGAAGCGCAGCGGGCGAAAGAAATCTACCGCCTTTTTAGTTCAAAAAACACTCATCTGCCCAACTTAATTATCGATTTGCACAGCACCACGTCCAACATGGGGCTAACATTTATTCTCGCCAGCCATCATCCATTTAACCTGCAACTAGCAGCTTATGTAACCTCAGTGTATCCCCACCTCAAGGTACTCGCTTCTACAACCAAGAATCATGATAGTCCTTTGCTGCGATCGCTTTCGGTATTAGGCGGTACGCTGGAAGTTGGTGCAGTCCCGCAAGGCGTCTTGGATGCCTCTTTATTTCAGCAAACTGAGCAAGTTGTGTGCCGAATTTTAGACGGCGTAGAAGCCTACAATCAAGGCACAATGCCTGCTGCAAAAAATCCCCTGACTATTTATCACACCATTGGGGCGATCGACTATCCCAGAAACGAGAACAGAGAAATTCAGGGAATGATTCATCCTCATCTGCAATCCAGAGATTATCAAGCCCTAAATCCCGGCGATCCGATGTTTTTGACCTTTGATGGTGAGTCAGTATTGTATGAAGGCAAATCCACCGTATATCCAATTTTCATTAACGAGGCTGCTTACTACGAAAAAGGAATTGCCATGTGTTTTACTCAAAAGAAAATAGTTGTTAGTTATTAGTCATTAGTCATTAGTTATTTCTTGAGAGGGTTCTGGTGACAAAAACTCCTCTTTAGAAGCCCTAGTAAAAGAACGAAATTCCTTCCCTATTTCCAAACTGAGAATACAGGTAATCAGCCACACCAAACCCGCCGTATAACCAGCAATAACATCGGTAGGCCAGTGAACTCCTAGGTAAAGCCGGCTCAAACCAATACCAGCAACTAATACAACTGTCAAGCTGTAAATAAACCAGCGCTGTTTGGGAAAGCGCGTAGCCAAGAAATATCCTAGCAAACCGTAAATAACCATTGAAATCATCGCGTGTCCGCTAGGAAAACTGTAAAAGCGAACGTCAACAACGCGCTCCCAAAGTTGAGGTCTATCGCGGGCAAAAAGTCTTTTTAACAGTAAATTTAAACCGATCGCTCCCCCACCGGCGAACGCAATAGTTGCAGCTTCCGAGCGGTGATTGCGCCCTAGCAAAATAATACCCAAAATCAGACAAATCACTAGCAGCAACTTCGGCTCGCCCAAAAAGGTAAAGCCCAGCATTATTTGATCGCGCAGCGGAGTGTGCAATTTCCTCAGAGCTAGTAAAATAGAGCTATCGAAAGCGTAACTTTCTTTTTCCAACACGTCTTCGGCAATGGTGGCAAATCCCCACATCCCCAAAGCAGCAACAGCAAGCCCGACCAGCCGAATTATCGAAATGAGCGATCGAATTTTAGAACGCATTTTTTAAGTAATTAAAATTTTAAAATTTCCAACTGAAAATAATACCACAAGTATGGGAAACGAAAACGCCTTACCAATCGTCTAGATTCTGGAGCAACTATATTCTGAACCATTAATTGATTTTTCACTACCCACCTCAGCTTTTACATCCAACTGGCGAATGACTATACTCTCCACAAAACACATTTCTGCAATTTTGTTGACCTTGGGGTTGACAAGTCTTTCTAGCTGTGCTACCACAACCGGAGTCAATGCCCCGATCGCCGAAGCCAACACGATCGCCCAGCGTCTCGTCTCGACCGCAGTCGCCCAAAAGCCCAACAACCCGCAATTCGGCCAGCCGATCGACTGTACCCTAGGCAAAGACTGTTTTGTATTGCTGTATTTCGATCGAGAACCCGGCCCCACCGCCGTTGATTTTGGCTGCGGGCGCCAAACCTACGACGGCCACGACGGCACAGATTTTGCGATTCCCGACGCCAAAGCAATGGCAAAAGGAGTTCCAGTTATTGCCTCCGCAGCAGGCAAAGTTTTGCGAGCACGAGATGGTGTGGTCGATCGGCGTTTACAGAACGATACAGAAAAAGCCAACATCGCAGGCACAGAATGCGGCAACGGCATGGTAATCGACCACGGCGGTGGTTGGGAAGCCCAATATTGCCACCTCCGCAAAGGCAGCGTTGCCGTCAAACCGGGTACGCAGGTACAAAAAGGCACTGTTTTGGGCATGGTGGGAAACTCTGGGATGGCATCTTTCCCCCACGTACACGTAACTTATCGCTATCAAGGCAAGCCCGTAGATCCGTTTGTCGGGTCCGACGCGAAGGCAGGCTGCAACATCGCCCGCAATCCTATTTGGGACAAGCCTCTAGACTATATTTCCACAGGTTTAATTAGGGCCGGTTTTGCCAATAAGCCGCCCGATATTAACGCTGTCTGGGAAGGACAATTTTCAGAGACTCAACTCCCTGCAAACAGTCCAGCTTTGTTGTTTTGGGTGCAAAGTTACGGAGTGCTCAAGGGCGATCGCGAACAATACAAATTATTTGCACCCAACGGCACAACCATCGCCGATCAGACCAATGAAATTAAAGCCCCCAGCCGCACTTGGTTGGGTTATGTTGGCAAAAGAAACAGTACAAATTCTCCTCTGATTCCCGGAGTTTGGCGGGCCGAATATCGGTTGATGCGAGGCGATCGAGTTTTGGCAGAAGTCAAGCGAGAAGTTGAGTTGCGTTAGTCCGTTGACTGTTGATTGTTGACTGTTGACTGTTGGCAGTATTTAATCCGTGTAGCCGTGTCAAAATCACTCTCTTCCTTCTTCCCTCTTCCTTCTTCCCTCTTCCTTCTTCCCTCTTCCTTCTTCCTTCTTCCCTCTTCCCTCTTCCTCCTTCCTTCCGAAGATTATTTCAGCAGCCAGCCAAATAATTCTCCGACACTCAACCGCAGTTCGCTAGCGAAGGACGGCACAGGTAGCAGCATTTCTGGTTCATCAAATACTGCTGTCTGTTGCTGGGGAACATAAACAAAAACGCATTGTTCGTCGGGATCGATCAGCCAGCCCATTTGAGTTTGATGATTTAAGCAGTGCAGAATATTTTTAGTAACTTTAGTTTGACTTTGGTCGGGCGACAAAATCTCAATTGTCCAATCAGGAGCTATGGGAAAAACATTAGCAATTTCGCCGTTATCATCGGCGGGAATTCGGTTCCACACAAATACTGAAACATCAGGCACTGTTGACCTTCCGCCAAAGGTACACCGGAGTTCGGGAAATGCTCGTGCAACTTTTTTTTGTTTTAATATAGCGTTAATGAAAATAATTAGTTCACATTGAGTCGCACTGTGTTTCCCTTGTGGCATTGGCTTCTGAATAATTTGATTATCAATGTATTCGCTGGCAGGTTTGGTTTCTGGTAGTTGGAGAAACTCTTCTAAAGTTAAGGATTTTAATCTTGTTTGTACCATTTTAAGTTCACCTCTAACGAAGTAGATCTTTTAGCAGCAGTCTAGTCTAAGGTAAATTGTTCCAAGCTTGAGCCACAATATCACTCAGCCATAGCCTCTGAGCAAAATCGAGCAGATTGTCGTCCGCGAGTACCTCAGCCTTTAATTCATCCAAAGACTGAGATCGCGATCGAGCTATTTGAATCACACCCGCGATCGCCGACGCCACCAATTCTTCATTCAGCGGCTGCTGTCGCAAAGCAATCATTTCTTGAGGATTCGTAGGAATGGGATAATTCATAGAAGTGCATACCGAAATGAGTAGATATTCAGCCACTGCGGGCAAACCGAGAGTAAGAGCGATCGAAAACCTAAAAATCTGAGAACATTGTAAACTTATTTAAAACTCAATAAGTATTCGGGAGTATAGCCTACTTTGCTCCCTTGTCAACTCCCCCATCTTTATTAATTTATTCAGAATAGAGAGCCTAATCATGCAAGAAATTCTTTATCTAGAAGTCCCGACACCGGATACAGCAGCCGTCTGCACTTGGTTGCAGCACGAATTCGATCCCGAAATCGGAGAAAAAATTATTACTGCTGACGGCTTTCGCCTACTTTCACCAGACACAACAGCCGAGGTTCAGAAGTCTGGAACTAAAAATGCCAATCCAAAACCCACCTTGGCTGACACCAATTCAGGAAACCAAAATTGGCGATCGACAGAACTTTCTACCTTTGTCTGGTCACTGCAACGCACCACTTATTTAAAAGTCTTTCGTATAGAAGAGGCGCCTGCGGGAGAAAAAAAGTTCCTGGAAGCTCTGAATCTTGCTGTGAGAAACAAGTTTCCCGATCGCTACCGGGAACCCCCTGTCATAGACCTCTCCAAACAGTCAATTTTTGAGGCTCTTGCCCCCTATTACCCCTTGACCGTCAAATACTTCCAAAAAATGCCTCAAGGCGAATACGACCTCAAGCGCGTCTACTGGTGGGAACAGCGTTGGCGCGAAGGCACTCGCAATCCTCAAACGCCAAAACAAGTAGTGTTTTTGAAGGAAGAAGGAACAGGGAAGAAGGAAGAAGGAACAGGGAAGAAGGAAGAGGAAACAGGGAAGAGGGAAGAAGGCAAAATTTCGGTGTCTGATTCTGGCGATACTTTTTATGACCTAATTTATATTGGCGGGGCATTGGGAGTGATTCACGCCGCAGTGATGGCGAGATTGGGCTACCGAGTGCTGCTAGTGGAACGAATGCCTTTCGGGCGGATGAATCGCGAGTGGAATATTTCGCGGGACGAAATTCAAAGCTTAATTGATTTGGGTTTATTCACTGCTGCAGAAATAGAAACTTTGATTGCCAGAGAATACAAAGATGGCTACAACAAGTTTTTTGATGCTAACAATCCGCCCGTTGCTAAAGCGCCAGTTCTGCACACACCGAAGGTACTCAATGTAGCTTTGGACGGGGAGAAATTGCTAAATTTAGCGGGAGTGAAGCTAACAGAAGCTGGCGGAGAAATCTGGGACGAAACTGAGTTTATCAGAGCCGATGTTGAAGCAGAAAAAGTAGTAGTTCAGGGCCGCCACTTGCCGACAAAAGCCGATCGCACTGCATTAGGACGGCTGCTGGTGGATGCAATGGGTTCGGCTTCTCCCATAGCTTGGCAATTGAACGAAGGGCGGACTTTTGACAGCGTTTGTCCGACAGTGGGAGCAGTCATCGACGCAGGATTTGAGCCAGGAGTATGGGATTCCGAGTACGGGGATGTGCTCTACACTCACGGGGACATTTCCCGTGGCCGCCAGCTCATTTGGGAGTTGTTTCCCGGCGCCGGCACAGAATTGACAGTTTATCTATTTCACTACCACCAAGTACATCCCGATAATCCCGGTTCTTTGCTGGAAATGTACGAGGATTTTTTCGCAATTTTGCCGGAATACCGTCGCTGCGATGTCGATAAATTGGTGTGGAAAAAACCGACCTTTGGTTATATTCCGGGGCATTTTAGCAGCAACAGCGGCGATCGCTCCGTGGCGATCGATCGCCTAATCTCGATCGGCGACGCAGCATCCTTGCAATCTCCCCTTGTTTTCACCGGCTTCGGCTCTCTTGTCCGCAATCTTTTCCGCTTAACAGACCTTTTGGATACAGCTTTAAAGCACAATTTGTTGACGGCAAATCACTTAAACCAAATTCGCGCCTACCAGAGCAATGTTTCAGTAACTTGGCTGTTTTCTAAAGGCATGATGGTTCCTACCGGGAGCAGTTTGCCTCCTCAAAGAATTAATTCAATTCTCAATACCTTTTTCGGTATTTTGGCAGCACAAAAACTCGCCGTAGCCGAAACTTTTATTAAAGACAGAACCGACTGGCTAACTTTCAATCGACTGGCGATCGAAGCAGCCGGAAAAAACCCTTCTCTCCTCTTGTGGATTTTAGATTTTGTCACCTTGGGGGATATTTGGCGTTGGCTGGGAAGTTACTTGAATTTTACTCTGCTGGCTTTGGCCAGTTTGCTGTTCGGATGGCTTCCCAGCTTCGCCCGCAGGGTACAGCCTTGGTTGGAGCCCCGGTATCCGGCTGTTTGGCTGTGGCTGTTGGCTACCAGCTATGCTCTCACCTACGGCATGGGAAAGGGGAGAAAAGAGTGTTGAGTTTTGAGTTTTAACTCAAAACTAGCAACTCTCATATCCAATCCGTAAGCATCGGAATAGTAAATTCGAGTTCACTGTTGACTGTTCACTGTCAACCGTCAACATCATTCCGGTGTTACCGGAAATGATATCAGTTCGCTATCGAAAACTCGGCAATTCAATTTCAGCTAGCGATCGACGTTTTTTAGAAGCCCGCAGCGGACTGGCAATCAAGCTCAGCCAGTCTGGTTGGGCGACTGCTCTAGGTTTTGCCACACTCGATCGCACTTCTTGAATGCCAAAGGTTTCAACAGAGTTCAAAATTTGAAAAGCCCTAGCCAATTCTTGGGCGTCCACTTTGGTAGCAGTTTCGGGTTCAGACTCAGCCATCGGCAGTTCAGGTTCCGCCACCGGTTCGGCCGAGTCAGTGGCCGGCTCATCAGGCTGGTAGGTTTCGCTCTTCTGCAATTGAATGCCGGATACTTCGGCTAATTTGTTGAGTTCTAGAGGGGCTGGGGATTCAGGCTCGATCGCCTCGGCAGCAGCGACTACCTCTGGAAGCTCTTCTGGTTCCGACCAAGGTTGGACAGGGGAAGCGTTGAAGGCTGGCGGCAGCGGAACTTGAGAGCTTTTGACCGCCGCGAGCAAAGATTCTAATTGTGCGCTGGCGGTGTCCAGATTATTGTCAGGCGGCTCGATCCTCGGCGACTTTACCTGGGGCCTATCCAAACTTCTTTCCAAGGCAGCTTTGAATTGCAGAGTATGGCGCTGCTGGCGGTGCAAGCGGGCTCGCAATTCCCTGCAAATATTTTCTGTGGCTACTAACTGGTGTAACTGTTCGTTGTAGCGCTGCACAGTAGACGCACATTCTCGCTCAACTGTCGCTAGCCTGACTTGGCTGGTTGCCAACTGACTTCTTAAACTTTCGACTAAAATTTCTTGACTTTGGAGGGTTTGATGGGAAACTTCCACTTTGCCAAACAGCCGCGTCAATTGTTCTTGAGTATTTTCGAGTTCTGCAGTCCGCTGTTCTAGCAAAGTTTCGCGATTCTGCAAGGTTTTTTGGGACTCTTCGAGAGCTGTTTCTAGCTGCGCGATGCGCTGTAAAAGGTCGCGGTTGCATTCGTGCAGCGCTTGCATAAGGGTGACTGGGGTCGATCCTTTGCCCTTGGCCTGTTCGGCATTCCCAAGCATATTTTTTAGATTGTCTGAAATCGGGGGCGAGCCCGCCTCCGCCGGCTGTGTCGGAGATTGCGAATTTTTTGTTTCAGGTTTTGTGGGAATTGCATCTACGCTGATGGCGTTGGGAAAATCTACTGTTTGCCAGTCTTCTTCTGGCTGTTGGGGAACCGTTGCGGGAGTGTCTGTCGCATCGGGGGCGATCGGCTCAAAATCCCCAGTAGCAGCAAAATCTGACTGAAATGGTTCGGTATCGGATGGAACAGCAGGGTGCGGTTGGTGCTGATGGGCTCGAAGATCAGCTTCTGACATGGCTTTTTATCCCAATACTCACAGGGTCTCAGATACAGTCTATCCTTAGAGATTCTACAGAAGGAAGCCCCTAAGTGATAGTTTTGGCCTTTTTCCTATTTTTTCGGACAATAACCTCTGAATCGGGTGCCGCGATCGAACTACAACCCGAACTCAAATTAAGGCGTAAGATGGGCCTGTGAGTTTTTCGCCCAGAGTCCTATCAAAATAATTTTTCCTGATCTCTAACGCACTCTTGCGGCATCCGGGCGATCGCCTAAGCTTTAACAACTGCACAATGTTTGTCAATGATTGCTGGAACTTCTGCCGGTGCAATGCGACTGTAGCGAGTTTTGTCCGGCATCACAACTATATTTGGGCCGGCTTTGCACTGTTTGAGACATCCGGTTCCCTGTACAGTCACTTTGTCTTCTAAACCGCGCGCATTCAAAGCATTTTCTAAAGCTTTACAGACTCCTCCAGCGCCCCGCTTCAGGCAGTCTGATTTTTGACATACTAATATTTTGGTTTGGGTTTTTGCCGGAGATTTTACAGTTTGAGCTGCTGTGGGAGAGCTGACTTCGGTTTTGCCGATCGCGCGATCGTCCGATGTCAATACCGCAACAGGCCCATTGGTGGAGTCAAGCAGTTCGTGCGATCGATCGTTGTTACCCTGAGCCAGCTTGAGGCTACGAGCTTTAAGTTTTATTTTACCGTTTTTCAAGTTAAGTTCTTTCTCACCTACAACTTGAACTCTCAACCCCGGTGTCAAAATAGGCGATAGAAATGACCGCAATTCCTTGCAAAGTTTAACAAGATATTCTACTCCGCGATCGTTGCTAATTCGCAAATATTTAAGTTTGCAGCCATCTTCAATAATTAGGCCGAGGATTTCTCCCTCTAAACTGAATTCGGAAACTTGCTTGCCAGACTTATACATTGTTATAACTCCTTTAAATCCGTTACATCCGTTACATCTTCTACACTGCTCGTTGCCGAACTTCCTTCTACCTTTACCCGATTTGCCAGCAGCATTCCAGCCACTGCACCAGTTCGCATCTAGGGGCACTGACTTGCCTCAACACGCTCATTAACTGAGCCGCTTGTTTGACAGTGTTGACTTTTGCCCGTAAAGGTTGGTCAACAGCACACCAGCAGGGAATTTCTAGTTCTTGCAAGCGTTTGTAAACTTGCCACCTATCTAGCCAACTAACTTGCACAATGTCACAAACTTCTAATTCTGGATCTGCTGGATTCATTTTTTGACAACAGTAATAATTTGCATTAATTTTTACCCTGACTGATAGCGGGCAGAAGTTCAAAGCTAGATTTCCGAAGAACCTCAAGGATTATCAACAGCCCTTCCTAAAAAAATTTTGCCTTTTACCCTCTGCCTTCTGCCTTCAGAAGGTTCGCCCCACTTTCAGGAAGCGTTCAGAACGAGGATCTTTTTAAAGCATAACCCAACTGCTAATAATTCTCAATAGGTTTAGAAAAAAAATTTCCTACTCTATAAAATCTTCCACTATCGAGGCAGACGCTGCTTGACGGGTAAATTTACAGTGCTAGACTGACTCTATTGGCAACAAAACTGCCTATTGAGAGGAGAACACACATGGCTGAGACTCAGAGTGCATTGAGACCATTTGGCCACATAGCCGAAAACCCAGTTCTACTGGAACATTCAGTCACAGCACCGATTTGTGAAGGGATGAACGCGCTGCTGGCCAGTTTTCAGGCTCTATACCTGCAATATCAAAAACATCATTTTGTGGTGGAAGGGGCAGAATTTTACTCCTTGCACAAATTCTTTGAAGAAAGCTACGGAGAAGCTCAAGATAGCGTCCACGAGTTGGGCGAACGGTTAAACGGGTTGGGCGGCATACCAGCAGCTAGCTTTAGCAAGTTAGCCGAACTGTGCTGTTTTGAGCCGGAAGCCGACGGCGTATATTCCTGCCGCCAAATGCTGGAACACGATTTAATTGCTGAGCAAGCTATCCTCGGTTTGCTGCGGCGTCAAGCAGGACAAGCTGAAAGTTTGGGCGATCGAGCTACCCGCTACCTCTACGAAAAAATCCTGCTGAAAACCGAGGAACGGGCTTATCACATTTCTCACTTCCTCGCCCCCGATACCTTAGTGCAGTTGAACTTGAACTAACAATTCTTCTTCTTCCTCTTCCTTCGCGCATTTGGGGTTGGTTATCTTAGATCGAAAAAAAAGCGAGCAGTTTTGTGACTGCCCGCTTTTTTTTATACAAAGTGCGCTTAGCCGCCCGGAATTAAGGCGCTAAAGCATTCCCACGCAACAAGCTACCAATGGTTTTCGCGGTAATCTTCATTTGAATGAAAGGATTTGCCGGCACTACAGTCTTATACAAGTAGCTATCGAATGTGAGTTTCTGCACATCGCGATCGGCACACATTTCCACAAAAGCTTCGCGGGTAGCATCGGAACGGTAGAACACGCGCTGCAAAATGTCCAAAACTTTGTAAGTAATGCCGTAGGCTTTATCCCACCGCTTCAGGTAAATCTTAATTTCCTCTTCAGTCGGAATGCGCGCGCCTTTATTGGAAATCTCCACAATAGTTTCGGCGCACATCCGGCCAGACTTGGCGGCAAAATAGATACCTTCGCCGGAAGACTTGGTAACATAACCTGCAGCATCGCCTACGAGAGCAACTCGGCCGACAACCCGGCGAGGACGCGGATGTTCCGGGATGGGGTGAGCTTCCACTTTAATAATCTCACCGCCCATCAGTTTTTTGGCAGCGCGGGCGCGGATGCCTGCTTGCAGCTTTTTGATACTGGCTTGATTGACTTTCATCGTGCCGGTGCCGACGGCTACGTGGTCGTATTTGGGGAACACCCAAGCGTAGAAGTCGGTAGATACGTCATCGCCGACGTACATTTCGGCTAAGTCGTGGTAGTAAGCCATTTTATCTTCTGGCAGGCGGATGCGCTCTTGGAAGGCGATCGCATAATTGTAATCACCAGCGTCGATCGCCTTTGCTACGCGAGAGTTAGCGCCGTCAGCCCCAATTACCAAATCGACTTTCAGAGTTTTCTGAATTCCCATGGCGCTGCCGTCGGAGTGGTCGGCATAGTGGAGAGTGTAGGGGTCTGTATTGTTGCCGGGAATTTCTAATTTGTGAACGGTGCCGTTAATTAGTTTTGCACCCAAGGAAGCGGCGCGATCGCGCATGAAGCCATCGAGCACTTCGCGGCGGCACATACCGATGTATTCGTGTGCGTTTTCAATATTGATGTCCACCTCGACGTTGGAGGGGGAGATCATTTTCATTTTTCTGACTTGGCGGTCAATAATACTTTGCGGCAAGTCAAATTCGCTGACCATGCACAGGGGAATAGCCCCACCGCAGGGTTTGGCGTTGTCTAATTTACGCTCGAATAGGTATGTTTCGATGCCTGCTTTTACCAATGTTTCGGCGGCGGAAGAACCCGCAGGGCCTGAACCTACTACTGCAACCCTTAGTGTCAAAGCTTTTCTCTCCAGTTTTTTTCTATAGGCATTACTCAGGTGTGATGGTATCACGGACTTTGGATGCGGTGGCGTGAAGCAGGGAAGATTTCAATGAAATGAAACAGAGCTTAACAGTTCGATACGAAAATCGGGTTTCGGGCGATACGTGCGATCGAATATCTTAAATTTTTTAGTGTAGATGAAGGTAGATGGACGGTGATGTGCGATTGAACATTTTGCACCCTCCGTCAAACCACTGTAGGGGTGGGTTCGCCAACCATCAGTGCCTAAAACTAATAATCTCGTAAACCCGCCCCGACCTCGCCGATCGCGGTTAATCAACCGGACTTGATATGATGTTCGATCGGGATACTCGGTGAAAACTGAGATGTTGCACCAATGTCAATTGGGGGTTTTTAGTGGGGTGGGGCGGGTTTATTTTAATTGTTGGTGAGAGTTAGAGATGGTTGGTGAACCCGCCCCTACTTCACACGAATGGTGCAACATTTTACTTAGAACCAGTCCAATAAGTTACATTAAAGTTACTTGCAGTTATATCTAAAATTCTTATGCTCGGTAATTTTCAACAAAGCAACCTGCGGATTGAGCTTGAAGCTTCCGAAACAGCGATTAGAGACAGCTTGTTGCGTCCAACTCAATTGCAGCAGTGGCTGTGGCCGCAGCAGTTGTCTAGCGGTTTGCCGGAAGAATTTGCTCAAGGTTTGACCTTTACAAGTTGGCTGGGCCCGGTGGCAGTTCAGCATCACGTTGATATTGTTGAGCACAATTGTCTGCGGCTGTTATTGAGTCAGGGAATTGACGGATTTCACGAGTGGTATTGGGGCGATGGTTGGGTGCAGTCCCGGTTGGAGGGAGTGTCGCTGCTGCCGCTGAATTTGGGGCAAACCGCTAGTTTACTCCGGCTGCGGGAGTTTGTAGCCGGGAAGGGTAAGCGGAAGTAGATAAATCACTCTCCAAAATCATCAGAACAAAGCCTGGTAGTTCTGCATAGCAACGAAAAATTCTCAACATTTTTAGGGGTAAAGAAGCGTTGTAATCATGGATAAAATACCAGAAGGCACCAACATGATTGGAGATATTTAGAGATAGATGAGAATAAAGTCTTTCTTATCAAGCGAGATATCCTTTGCTGAAGGGTGTTATTGAATCTTTCGATATCAGAAGTTTTGCCAGTATCTTTCCCCAGAGATTTGTGTCGCTGGGTTTTTTTTTGAGCCTGCCCAAAAATCTGTATAATAGACGGCACATCGTCTGTCAACTACTGGGAGGGAATCCCAAAAACCTTTAGCACCCATTTCAACTCGACTTCCTATATACACCCCTAGAATTTCTTTGCTTAAGGCATCAATTGGCCGCTCTTTCCACTGCTTGTTCCCCTTATTGCCTACAAAGGACTACATTTCATCACGTTGGATCGTTAGCTTGCCTGGTTTTTTTGACTTTACTTGAACTTTCCGGGGGAGTGATGCTAATTGTTGAAAAACAAGTATTGGAACCAGCGGGGGGACACCCTCGTGACTTTGACAATCGCAACTCAAGATATTTTTTCTAATAAAAGCTGATCTCTCAATTTTTTTGTTTCTTCTGAAATCCTTTGATGTCTGGGGTTTTAAACAAACTGCCTGTGACAATCTCTACATTCAAAATTTTGCTTAGCGCTGGGGGTGGGACAATTTTTAACGATGTTTGGATAACAGAAACGGTGACAATTCATGGAGTTGAGAATTAACAGGGCTTAGGTACGTCGCATGATCACTCCTTACCCTTACTCTGCCAGACCACTTGAAAGCCATTTCGCTGCCGAAAAACTAAGAGTGTGTTATAAAAACATAATTTGTTCCTTTCTAAAGCGCTATTCTCGACATAACGAACCCGCTGTGTTTCGACTTCGCGTTAATTTTTACCAAAAAAATAAATATGCTGTCCATCCCAGGCATTGCCGTCCAGAAGCTGCTTTACGAAAGTACCAATTCTCTGGTGTACCGGGCGATTCGGGAAGCGGATCATCAACCGCTCATCCTCAAACTGCTCAAAGAAAGCTACCCCACACCTCAAGAATTGCTACGCTACCGCACCGAATACCGCATCACCCGAGAGCTGAAAGAGGCGGGAGTCGTGCAAGTTTATGACTTGCAAAAATACCAAAACAGCCTCGTGATTTTTGTGGAGGACTTTGGCGGGGAATCCTTGAAAATATTGATACAGCAGCGAAAGTTTAGCCTCAAGGAATTTCTGCAAATTGCGATCGCAGCCACTGAAACTTTAGGGCAAATTCACA
Organism: Microcoleus sp. AT3-A2; assembly: GCF_036705685.1. NCBI lineage: Bacteria > Bacillati > Cyanobacteriota > Cyanophyceae > Oscillatoriales > Microcoleaceae > Microcoleus > Microcoleus sp. AT3-A2. The sequence goes on along the minus strand of NZ_JAUBVF010000045.1, from coordinate 23,801 downwards.
GCGCCAATATAATTCACAAAGATATTAACCCTTCTAATATAGTATTCAATCCAACGACGGGGCAGCTCAAAATTATCGACTTTGGCATTTCCACTCAGCTAACGCGAGAAATGCCAACCCTGAAAAATCCCAATGTTTTAGAAGGAACCCTCGCTTACATCTCGCCGGAACAAACTGGTAGGATGAATCGCTCTATCGATTACCGCACTGACTTTTACTCCCTCGGCGTCACCTTCTACGAATTGCTGACAGGAAAACTGCCTTTTGAGACAGAAGACGCTTTAGAGATAGTTCACTGCCACATTGCCAGACAACCACTTCCCCCGCACGAAATCAAGCCAGAAATTCCCCTAATTGTCTCCCAAATTGTCAGCAAGCTGATGGCCAAAAATGCGGAAAATCGCTATCAAACTGCATTGGGTCTCAAGCAGGATTTAGAAATGTGTCTGGTTCAATTACAAGAAACCGATAGCATAGAAGAATTTGACTTGGGAACCCTGGATCTTACAGACCATTTCCTGATTCCCGAAAAGTTATACGGCAGAGAAACAGAAGTTGATAATCTATTAGCTGCCTTTGAAAGAGTTCGTAATGCTAGTGCCGAAATGATGCTAGTAGCTGGTTTTTCTGGGATTGGTAAAACCGCAGTAGTGAATGAAGTGCATAAGCCGATCGCCCGACAGCGTGGCTATTTTATCAAAGGCAAATATGACCAATTTCAACGCAATATTCCCTTTAGTGCATTTGTGCAAGCATTTCGGGAATTGATGGGACAATTATTATCAGAAAGTGACGCTCAGTTACACAGATGGAAAAACCTGATTCTCACAGCAGTAGGCGAGAGTGGGCAAGTCTTGATTGACGTAATTCCTGAATTAGAACACATCATTGGCGCTCAAAGTCCTGCACTAGAATTGTCGGGGAGTGCCGCCCAAAATCGCTTCAATCTGCTGATGCAGAAATTTGTGCAAGTATTTACCCAAGCAGAACATCCCTTAGTGATGTTTCTGGACGATTTGCAGTGGGCAGATTCGGCATCGCTGAAATTGCTACAACTATTGATGGAAGATACGGGGCATCTGTTAGTATTGGGTGCTTATCGCGATAATGAGGTATCACCGGCTCATCCGTTTATGTTGACTGTGGATGAGATTGTGAAATCGGGAGCCACGGTGAATACGATTACCCTGCAACCGTTGAGTTTAGGAGATCTCAATCAGTTGGTAGCAGAGACGCTGATTTGCGATTTATCCTTTGCCGGGCCCTTGACAGAATTGGTTTATCAAAAAACCAAAGGAAATCCCTTTTTCTCTACTCAATTCCTCAAGGCGTTGCATGAAGATGGTCAAATTATTTTTAACCCCCCTCAATCCCCCCTTAGTAAGGGGGGCAGCAAAGGGGGGTGGCAGTGCGATATTAATCAAGTTAAATTTGCCGACGCCTCGGATGTGGTGGAGTTTATGGCGGCGCAATTGCAAAAGTTGCCGGCCATTACTCAGGATGCCCTCAAACTTGCCGCGTGTATTGGGGCGCAGTTTGATTTAGAGACATTGGCAATAGTCAGCGAAGAATTACCAGAAGAAACCGAATCAGCGCTGTGGAAAGCCTTGCAAGAAGGACTAATTTTAGTAATTTCAGAAGGCTATAACTTCATTCAATCAGATAGTCAATCCCCGAATCAGTCTGTTGCTAATCCCACTTATAAGTTCCTGCACGATCGCGTCCAGCAAGCGGCTTATTCATTGATTCCCGACGATCAAAAACAAGCCACTCATCTGAAAATTGGACAGTTACTGCTACAAAGTTCTTCCGATATAGAAACCGAAGAAAAAATATTTGATATTGTGGGGCATTTAAATCAAGGAATTGAGTTAATCGATCAATTAAGTGAACACTCAGCCTTAGCCCAACTAAACTTAGAAGCTGGACGTAAGGCTAGAAATTCTACCGCCTACGCTGCGGCAAATATCTATCTACAAACTGGAATTGAACTACTGACACCTCAATGCTGGCAAACTCAATATGAATTGGCGCTAAATCTGTATGTTGCTGCTGCTGAAATTGCCTATTTGAATGGTGACTTTGATGGTATGGAACAGATAGCAGCACTGGTTGTGCAAGAAGCCCAAACAATTTTAGATCGAGTTAAAATTTACGAAATTAAAATTGCCGCTCAGACAGCTCAGAGCAAGGTATTAGAAACGATCGCAGTAGCAAGAGAAGCACTCTTACAATTGGGGATTGAACTCCCTGCCGAACCTGATGAAGCCAAGATTGGCAAAGCGCTACAAGCCCTTGCGGCCCTCCTCGGCCACAGAAAGATTGAGGAATTGGTTGACCTACCTGTGATGACAAATCCACAGACTCAGGCAGCTATGCAACTGTCTGGTATGTTGTTTCCACCCATTTTCCAGGGAATGCCCGGTTTGCTGCCCTTGCTGAGCTCAACGATGGTGAGTTTATCCCTCTCCTTTGGAAATGCGCCCGCATCGACGGTGGGTTATGCGATGCACGGGATGGTGTTCTGTGCCTTTTTACAAGAGGTGGAAACGGGCTATGGCTTTGGGCAATTGGCACTTTCATTGCTCGATAGGTTGAATGTGCCCGAATTCAAGTCCACAGTTCTACTTTTGTTTGGTGGCTGGATTCAGCATCGCCAAGAATCTCTTTTGGCAACGATACCGACGCTGAAAGAGGGCTATAGGTTGGGCATGGAAACAGGCGACTTTGTAGACGCTGGCTACAACATATATATTTGCTTTTATACTTATTTATTCGCTGGGGTAGAACTAGACACTTGGGAACCAGAAATAGCAAGTTATAGGGCGGTAATGGCACAGTTGAAACAATATTCTGCGCGGATTTATTTGGATATGATTCAGCAGACGGTGCAAAACTTGAGGGAAACCCGTATTCGGCCGGATTTATTAATAGGCTCTGCCTACGATGAAACGGTGATGATTCCCAAGCACTATCAGGATAATGAATTTACGGCGATCGCCTGTGCCTGCATCTTCAAACTGCTGCTTGCTTACTGCTATGGCAATTATACGGCTGCCCTAGACCATATTTCCCAAGTCAAACAGTATTTGATGGGAGTATCTGGATCGGCTTTTGTTCCAATTTTTCATTTTTATGCTGCCCTGACGCACCTGGCACTTTTTCGGGCACAGCCAGCAATTGAGCAAACTGAAATTCTTGCCTTAGTGGAAACCCATCAAAGCACGCTGCAACAGTGGGCGCAAAATGCTCCGATGAATTATCTGCATAAATGGTATTTAGTGGAAGCAGAACAGCAACGGGTGTTGGGCAATAAAGCCGAGGCGATTGAAATGTACGATCGCGCAATTGAAGGAGCTAAAGAAAACAAATATGTTAATGACGAAGCCCTGGCCAACGAACTAGCAGCCAAATTCTACTCGGAATGGGGCAAAACAAAAGTTGCTCAATCCTACATATTTGAGGCGTATTATTGTTATGTTGAATGGGGAGCCACCGCTAAAGTAACGGATTTAGAAACGCGATATCCCCAATTATTCGCGGTAACTCAACCGGGAAGGAAAAACACTCAAACTACCGTAGCAATGACAACGACTGGTTCGGGGAATCACCTAGATATCAGCGCAGTTATGAAGGCTTCTCATGCGATTTCTGGAGAAATTATGCTAGATAAGCTACTGTCTAGCTTGATGAAAATTTTGATAGAAAATGCAGGGGCGCAACGAGGCTATCTGATTTTGTTAAGCCAGGGACAACTGTTGATTGAAGCTGAAGGGGCAATAAATTCTGAACAAGTCACCGTGTTGCAGTCAATCCCCGTTGAAGATTGTCAGGAACTTTCCTCCGCAATTGTCAATTATGTGAGTCGTACTCAAGAAAGCGTGGTACTAGATGATGCTGCGCGATCGGGACAATTTACCAACGACCGCCACATCCGAAAGTATCAGCCCAAATCAATTTTATGTGTGCCGCTGATTAATCAATCTCAAATCATTAGTATTGTTTATTTAGAAAACAATTTGACAGCGGGAGCTTTTACCCCAGAAAGAGTGGAAATATTAAAAGTTTTATCGGGACAAGCGGCCATCTCAATTCAAAATTCTAAGCTTTATACAGAAGTACGCCAAAATGAAAGCAGGCTGGCTCAACTCAACAAAGCTTACGAGCGCTTCATCCCCCATCAATTCCTCCAGTTTTTAGAGAAATCAAGCATTATTGATGTGGAATTGGGCGACCAAGTGCAGTTAGAAATGTCGGTGCTGTTTTCCGATATTCGCAATTTTACCACGCTTTCGGAAACTATGACGCCGGAGGATAATTTCAAATTTATCAATTCTTATCTTTCTCGCATGGAACCCGTCATTAATGAAAATAAGGGGTTTATTGACAAATATATTGGCGATGCGATTATGGCACTGTTTAGCGGCGAGGCGGATAATGCGGTGAAAGCGGGAATTGCGATGCTGCACCGTCTCGCTGAATACAATGAATACTGCGCTAACGCTGGCTGTGCGCCAATTCAGATTGGGATTGGGATTAATACGGGTTCTTTGATGCTGGGAACTGTGGGAGGACCAAATCGCATGGACGGGACGGTAATCAGCGATGCGGTGAATTTAGCTTCTCGTGTGGAAAGTTTGACGAAAAATTATGGGGTGGCGCTATTAATTACCCAGCCAACTTATTCGCGCCTAAAAAATCCATCCCAGTACGCAATCCGCACTATCGATACGGTAAAAGTCAAGGGAAAATCCGAAGCTGTGACGATTTATGAGGTGTTTGATGCAGATCCACCAGAAATTAAACAGGCCAAGTTAGCTACGCTGGAATTGTTTGCAGAAGCTAGGGCACTTTACTCGGGAGGGAAGTTATTTGAAGCGGCGCGGCTTTTTGAAGAGTGTTGGCGTCAGAATCCGGGCGATCGCGTGGCTAAAATGTACTGGGAACGCTGTGAGTCTGCATTGTTGACTCGCACAAAAATCAAAGACAGGCTACACAATTTACATTAAGCGGTTGCTATGCCTGAAAATCAAAGCAAAAGTGCGATCGACTGTTGGTGCACCATACAAATTAGGCGATCGCGATCGGGTAGGTATGTTGTTGCGCTTTAGCGCTAAAGCGCAACAACATACGAAGTCTAAAAAGTTACTGCCTGAACTATACTGCTGGCAGTGACTCCTTTCAAGACAGCTAAATATTCCCCTGTTACCTGATACTGAATTATAGTATCGCTAACAAAAGCGCCTGTTCCTTGATAAATATTTAACTGGCTAAAAGAAAGGGGGCTAATTAAATCAATTTTGTCTTGATTTAGGGTGAAATCATTAATGACATCAGCGGCGGCTAAGTCTGTTCCACCAGTATCGATCGCGATCGCAAACACATCAAAACCCAATCCGCCTGTGAGAGTGTCGGCCCCCATTTCTCCAAATAAGTAATCATTGCCCCCATCGCCAAACACTATATCGTCGCCATCGCCTCCGTAAATGCGATCGTTTTCCTTACCTCCGTAAATCAAGTCAATACCGCCGTCACCCTGAATAAAATCAATCCCCTTACCACCAAAAATAATGTCATTGCCATCACCGCCCCTGATGCCGTCATCCCCTTTTTGTCCGTAAAGCAAGTCATCGCCTGCTTTACCATGAAGATAATCATTGCCGGGGCGTGCGTGGATAATGTCGTTTAATGCCGATCCTGTAATGCGATCGTCGGAGTCTGTCAAACCGATTACTGACTTTTGGGACAAGGTTGTGAGATCGCCTAAGTTATCGTTATCGCTGATATTGACGGTGAGAGGGGCGACGAGATTATTATACAATGTGTCATTGCTGGTGGTGGCGTGGCTAATTGGACTTAGACGATCGCCCTCAACAACCGCATCGTCAACCGCAGCCAACGTTACCGTTTGAGCGACATTCCAATTGGCGGGAGTAAAAGTAAGGGCCCTTTGGCTGACAGTAACTTGAGTTTCAGGGGTAATGGCGACGGTGACATTAGCAGTTGGCTGAGTATTTAGTCGCACTTTGTATATATCGCTGCCCAAGCTTTCGAGTACGTCGGTACTGCCAAGTGGTTCAAGGAAAATGACAGCCGGAGTACCTAAAGTCGGCGTGAAAGTCGGTGTTGGCGTGAAAGTCGGAATTGGAGTTGGAGTCGGTGTTGGCGTGAAAGTCGGAATTGGAGTTGGAGTCGGTGTTGGCGTGGGAGTCGGTGTTGGCGTGAAAGTCGGAATTGGAGTTGGAGTCGGAATTGGAGTTGGAGTCGGTGTTGGCGCGGGAGTCGGTGTTGGCGTGAAAGTCGGAGTTGGAGTTGGAGTCGGTGTTGGTGTGGGAGTTGTGGGAGTCGGTGTTGGTGTGGGAGTTGTGGGAGTCAGAGGTGTGGGAGTTGTGGGAGTCAGGGGTGTGGTGACTGTAGCTTCGTTGTTGCCCGGAGTGGGGTCAGCGGTAGTTGAGGTGCTTCTGGCGGTGTTGCTGACACTGCCGGATGCAGGTGCGATGAAGCTGACTGTGTTGGTGACGGTGACACCGCTGGCTAAGCTGGTAACTGGCGCGAAGCTGACAATACCTGTAACAGGATCGTAGACACCGCCGTTGACTCCTGTTAAGCCTGGAACGATGCTGTCGGTAATTGTGATGTTTTCGGCTGTGCTGGGGCCGTTGTTGACTGTGGAAATTGTGTAAGTAACTATTTCACCTGGTGCTGCTGCCGTAGTCCCGGTTTTGGTGGTAACAACGTCGGCACTAGGTGTCAGAGGTGTGGTGACTGTAGATGCGTTGTTGCCCGGAGTCGGGTCAGCGGTAGTTGAGGTACTTCTGGCGGTGTTGCTGACGCTGCCGGATGCAGGTGCGATGAAGCTGACTGTGTTGGTGACGGTGACACCGCTGGCTAAGCTGGTAACTGGCGCGAA